>JAGLOF010000042.1 GCA_023139105.1 bacterium | reverse complement strand
CCTTTTAAAAGCTGGACCCGGTATTGGTGTAGAGATGGATATGAGTGCTAACTTTAAAACTTTGAACTCACTTGTTAAATCTTTTCTTAAACCGAATACAATGTCTGCTAGTTTTAGAATATGTGATGGAACATTACACGATTTGAATGGAAGTCTTAGTACGGAGGCTTCAGCTGGCTTTTTTATTGGTTCAACTTGGAATCTTAATGAATCTACTGATTTTAGTGGGCTCGAATTTGGTTCTGTTGGAGGTGGAGTATATAGAAATGTTCATGTTGTATGGATCGTTAGAGATGTTGAAAAGAAGAAAAAATTTGATAAAGGATTTAAACAGTTTTTTAAAGAACTTGGTTCAATAATAAATGCAATTAAATCAGAATTATATAAAAATGCATTACCAAATCAAGAGACTGTTTTTGCTCGGAATGAAGCTGAAGCAGAAAATTTAGCAGATGAATATGGAAAAAGAGGTATTATTGTAAATCATATTACCAAATAATATTTAAGGGGTATTAATTGATGATAGTTAAAAAGTTGAGCGAAGATTTAAGTTTTATTCAACTTATATTATTTCTTGTGCTTATTGTTTTTTATTTCCTTAATAGAATTTTGCACAATCATAACTTTCAATTAATATTAGTAGTAATCTTATATTTATTGGGGTTTGTATTTGGGTATTTACGATATCTATATAGTAGATACATACTTCGTTATTCAATTGAGGAATACTATACAAGGTATATTGCTTTTACTTGGGGGACAATAATTGGATTATTTGTATTAGTGATATATCAGCTTTTAATGGGAGATTATGGCATCTATGCTTATTTTTTCCCAGGCGCGCTATATTATCCTTGTTACAAGAATTGATAATGGATTACTACAGTAGTGTTGGCCGGGATTAACCCCGGCAATGACAAACCTGAAAGGCGAAGGCATACTCCTTCGCCTTTTGCTTTTCTGCCCTTCGTCCCGCTCATTCCCGCCTTTAACCATGACTTTCCAGGCCGGCTCAAAGTTGTAGCCAGCACAGCCCCGCCACCGGATTCCAGCCTCCATGGCGTGAGGCCCCGGGGGTGCCCAATTGTCTGAACCACAGATAGCCTGGATTAAATGATGACCATGATCAGAGAACCTTGCTTTTTTTCATTTAGTTTAAATTAGTAAACAGATGTTTGTTTTTTTAATGCTTCAGGCTGGCATAAACTTGTCAGCCTGTTTTTTTATCATGGTCATCCGCTTATCATGGGTATCTGTGACGCAGACAAATAGCCTGAACGGCCCGTCGCTTCGGGAACGCTGCCGCCCTCCGGTTGCGTTCGGTGGGGCGTGTACCGTCGGAAGCCGGGGAGGCTGGGCGCAGCTGAACCCCGGCCAGGAGCATACCGGGGCAGGCGCCACGTTGTTATGCGAGCTCACGTTCCGGTCTGCTGGCGTAGTGGCCGCAGGGAGGTCCCTACGGGATCAAGCTACCATATTTTTCTGTTTGAAGAACGTTGCATAATAACGCCACGTTATGTTTTGCTGCTGTAGAGGCTTTGCTGGAACTGTTCGGTTTTAGGGGGAGGGAAGAACATTGCGGCAAAAAGGAACTGCCGATCCGGGGAATGGGATCGGCAGTTAATAATTGTAATAATCTAATAATAATATATAATTATCATACATGGGCTTTTTGTTTGTTCATGTAGGCTCTCAGGATGGCGTTAATCTTTGCTTGATAGTTCCTGTCATGAGATTGATACCATTTAACAACATCATTGTCAAGTTTAACGGCGACAGGCTTGGCTTGCGGAATGACTACTTTTGCATTTTTAAACCAGTCATCATCAAGTTCAGGGATATCCGAATAATCGATATCCTCATCCTTGATAGCCCTGATTTCATCCAGTCGTTGTTTTGACATAGTCATTATATTTTTTCCTTTCTCGTGCATTTGCCTTTCTTGCAGAGATGATTCTGATGTTCTCATCTCTTTTGGTGTAGACGATGACAATTTTGACGTCTCGCGCGATTTTTCCAATGCTGATCTCCCGATCTTCACCGTAATTGAAGCGGTTATCAGTGAATGTCATATGCTTATATTTAAAAAGTTCGCAAGCGTCTTCAAATCGGATGCCGTGCTTCTCAAAGTTACGTTGGTTCTTGTTCTCATCCCACTCGAACGGCACACTCAAACCGATACCGCCATGTCGTGATTGATCAGGTTACGCATCCTCGTTCTCTTCACTTTATATAAACATTCATACTTATATGTTCAATTTATTGCGCAGGCATCAAAAAAACAAGCATTATCTTATGTTTGAGTTCTGATTTACATTGGCAACCGGTTGCTTGACCTGCTACTCGCTCCTGGAGATCCCGCAATAAAAAGAGGGTGCAATGTGTATCTCTTATTCATTGCGTAATGCCGGCATAAGATTTCCTTTCAAGGCCAGGCGGGCTGCGCTGATAATCCATATAAGGCCAGTTGTGATAATCACCAGCAATGTGATGACAAGATAGGTATATGGTATCTGTGTGCCCGGTGCCATGAGAGCGGGCATTACAGCCAATATGGCCGAGACTGTACCGATAAATGTACCTGATATGAATATTGATAAATTTTCGGCAATCAGCATACGGCGGATAATAATTTCATCATAACCTACAGCTCGCAGGAGTGCCAGTTCACTGCGGCGCTCCATGACATTGCGGAAGATTAAGACACCAAGGCCCATTGTTCCGACAACGAGGGCCAGGCCGCCCAAAGCCAGGAAGATGGAGAGATAGGTGTTTTCAATAACCAGGAAACCAGCCAGGCGTCCGCTGGTTGTTTCAATCTTGACTCCAAGATTTGCCATTGTGCGTGATAGTAGTTTTTGTGTTGCTTCAGTTTTTTCCTGGGGCGCATCAATCAATATAACATTTGTTCCGGTTACAGATGGAAATGCCCTGGTGAAATGATGCTGACTGATTAGTACAGCACCCTGAAATACAGAGCTGACCAAGCCGCCAATCAGCCGTAGCTTAATTGTCTCTCCGGAATCACCTGTATATAAAAGTGTATCCCCGATAGACATCTGCAAACCCCATACAATAACGCCCTGGTCAGCAATAGCAGGAATTACATCACCTGTATCTTCATTGAGAGCTTTCCAAATATCATCGCCTGACAGTTCAGGTACTGTAGCTGCAAATGTGAAAGATCCTCGTTCTTCAAATCCTTCGGGATAGATGCCCATTACTTTAGGCTGCATGATTCGGTTGAGGTTCAGGCATGATGCATCGGCTCCCTTGCGCAGGCGGATTGGTACAAACTGAATGTCATCGTCTCTTTTTATTTCAAGACCCAAAGATGATCGTCCTGAAATTTCAAGAATATTTTCTCTGACAGGAAGTGTAGTTTCGACATAAAGGGCAAAACCACCTGTACCCGATGCTCTGTCTTCGGCATTTTTCAGTGTGCTGCGCCGGTTTGCACCTACAGCTACAACTATGAATACGCCTAAAGCCAGCAGAGCTACAGCAGCTGTACTCCGACTGCTGCGTCTTGCAGTTGCCCGGCGTCCAAGTTTGACAATATCAATCTGCCACAGACCACGGTCATGCAATATTCTATTGAATCGGTAATGCGTCAACAGCAGGCTGCCAAGGAGCATCATTGATCCGGCACCCCAGAAAGCACCTGCTGCGTTTCTATCTTGTGCAGGATGGATTAAAAATACTATAATAACAGCGGCAATTATCAAAATAAGGCCAATGGGAAGTTGCCAGGCTTTTTTTGATGTTTGTAATAATGCTGTTGATTGCTGCAGGTCACGGATTGTTTTTGTAGCCTGTCCGCGCAAGGTTATCCACATAGCAGCCAATGCTGTTACCCATCCTGCAAAACCACCTATACACAGACTTGAGAATGTAGTATGGACTAGCAGATGTTTAGTGCCTATTGCACCAATCCAGAATGTGGCTAATGCCTGTAATGTTAATAAATTATAGAGAATGCCGCCTAATACACCAATGATTGCGCCAATGCTGGATAATATCATTCCCTCTATCATTAAAATACTGCGAACAGATTTAGTAGAATAGCCGATTGCCCTGAGTGTACCGATTTCAGTTGTACGTTGTTCAATGCCCAGAACAAATAACAGGGCTGCCAGAATGAGTGCTGCCAGCATAAGGAAGAAACTGAGCCCCAGAAAGAGTTGCCCGAAATCAATTGACTGACCGCTGGCTGCCATTGCCTGTTCTCTCACCGGTCTGAAACGGAAACCAAGAGATTGAGGATCGAGATTGTCTAGCAGCCTGTCTTCAAGAGTCTCTTTACTGTATTTATCAGCTGAAAAACGCAGGGCGGTCAAAGCACCAAAACGGGAGGACCAGAGCTTACGTGCAGCATTTATGCTTATACGCGCTTTGGGAATTGATGCATAGTCTTCCCAATACGATTCATCGGTGTCCCGGATAGCATCCAGATCAATGGGGATGGCAGGATCCCAGTCGCGGCAGTTATCTACATCGGTGAGACCGGGGAATTTCGGCGTTAAATCTTTTTCTGCTTGTGAACCACGTAAAGGAATAATTGATCGTATCTTAAA
>JAGLOF010000041.1 GCA_023139105.1 bacterium | reverse complement strand
TGCCTCGGGAAGCCAGAAATTCAGATCTACCACGTCGCCTCTTTTAGCATTAAGGTCTTTGGCAAGCCAGTCGGTAATTATAATTTCATCGTCTTCCAGTCCGCCTGATTCAACACCGGCAATAAATGAATATGGTGTAGATCTTTCGTCCTTGCGTATACTGTTGACAAAATATGTTAGCAAGCTCTGTGGATTCAATGACTCGGCAGCCTCTTCGATGACGGTATCCAGAAAAACACGTTGTGAATTGACTTCCCATTGAGAGCCAGTTTTCCGGATATTAAATTCACCGTCGGCCAATCTGAAAGCGGCATTCAGTCCGGAGTGCAACTCTTCAACGTCTGTATTACCCTTGATCAGCAGCATGTTTGCCATGTCAGTACGTTCTACTTCTTCTGCCAGCCTCTGCAATGGCAGATAGCAGTTCAGCGGATCACGTTGATTGGGTTCCAAACCAAATATACCAAGACTGTCACGTTCCACAATGGCCGTAACAACGAGCCGCAATGAACGCGACCTGCTCTCGCGTGCTGCAAAAGGCAGGTCTCCCGGAATCCAGTCTTGAGATTCCAGGCGCAAAAGCCACTGGTCACCAACTGTCAGTTCTAATTGCTCAGCAAGTGCCGGATTAATGACAACTCCATCATATCCTGTATTTGCAGTGCGATCAGTAATGCCGGACAGCCCCCAGAATCGTTGGTCAACGCCAAGTACCTGGATGCGGCCTGTGCGTCTTTGTCCGCCATCAGCAGATCCGACACCTGCAAGCATGAGAATTGGTGCCGTTTCAGTATTGGTCTGGCTTGCCAGGTCATCTGCCAACGCCGTTCTGACAAATCTGTCTCCGGCTGAGAGAATATAGTCGACATCACCAATACGGGATTCGGCCATGTGCCTCAATGTGTGCCGCACGGAATCGCCTACTAAAAGCGCACCTGTAAGTACCATTGTTGCTAGCAGAGTACCCAGAACCACGCCTAAGTTGGAGCGCCTGTAATGTTTCAGACTTTGAAACACTAACTGTCTTTTATTCATTGTCCGGCCTCCAATGTGCCGTTGTGGAGCTTATAGGTTCGAGACATGCGATGAGCCAGTTCTACAGAATGTGTGACTGTTATAAGTGTTACTGATTCTTCTTTGTTGAGTTCTATCAGCAGATCGCCAATTGAAGTTGCAGTATCTTCATCCAAAGCACCTGTGGGTTCATCAGCAAGCAAGAGCAACGGACGATTGACCAATGCCCGAACAACAGCAACACGCTGGCACTCTCCTCCTGAAAGTTGGCCGGGTCGTTTCTGTCTGTGGTCATCCAATGCAACCCGGTTGAGCAACCGTCTGGCGCGTTCCAGAGTAACCGGATCTTTATTGAGTCCGGCAGGAATTGTAGGAATCAGAATGTTCTCCCAGACAGTGCATTGGGGCAGAAGGTGATGCTGCTGAAAGATAAAACCAATTTTATTACTCCTGAAATGTGTCAGCTCTTTTTCATTGGCTTCACCCAGACACTGGCCATCCAACGTTATCCGGCCTGAATCTGCCTTGTCAAGTGCACCTATGAGGTTGAGTAGTGTGGACTTACCTGATCCTGACGGGCCAAGTATGGCAATGGATTGCCCTGCATTGATTCGGAGATTAATGCCAGTAAGTATTTCTCTACGCTTTACACCATCAGATCCTGTGTAGGATTTGTGCACATCATCAAGTATTAAAATTTCAGGTATGTCAGGCATTTGTCAATCCTTGTTTTTATGATATAAATTATTCTAACACCCAGTGCTGGAGTGAATAGTTCGTCATTTTTAGTGACCCGGTGTCTCAGCTTATGATTTGTTCAAACACTTTTGCATATTGATGAGCCATTTTTTCGATTGTAAAATGCTTTTCTACAGCAGTTCTGCCTTTTAATCCCATAGATTTGGCATCTTTTGTATCACCGAGCATTAATTCAAGAGTTTCAGCCAGTGTTGCTACGTCATGCGGTGCATATAATTGACCGCCACCTGTTTTTTTAAGGATTTCCGGGAATGCACCGTGATCAGGCAGTACAACCGGTACACCAGCTGCCAGTGCATCCAATATGTAAATCCCGAAGGCTTCAGCGTGGCGGGCAGGAACAGAGAGCAGGGTCAAATTGCTGAGGAATTCTACCTTGGCAGCTTGTGAAAGATTTGGCAGAAAGAGCACATCTTTTTCAAATCCTGCTTTCCTGATACGTCTCTTTAATTTACGAACATAGACGGCATCTTCTGCTGTCTGGCCACCGGCAATATGCAATTGAATATCTTTAATTATATCAGAAGATTTTAGTTTTATAAAGGCTTCTACCAGAGTATGTAAACCCTTGTCAGGACACTGCCGTTCAAGGTAGCCTATTACAGGAGGATTTGGCAGTGATTGGCGTATACTGTGTTGGCTGATATCAATTCCATTGTAGATACGGTGCAGTTTTTCAGATGGAATTGAGATTTTGTTGCTCATAAATTCAGCATAATAGTCAGAGACTGTAATAAAGCCATCAACGTATTGAACCTGTTGAGCCATGAGATCCCATACCTGTTGTCTATAATTTTCAGGCAGTGGGTCAATGAAAATATCTTCATCTTGCAGAGCACAGAATACTGGAATATTCAGTGCTTCTTTGATTGGTCTTGCCAGTCCCAGGAGCAGGGCATTGGATATATATATAGCATCGACATCATTTTCGGTTTTGAGCCATTCTATTAATTTATTTAACTCTTTAACCTGATGACCATCCTGGCCTTTGAGCATGGAGATCGTTGTCTCGGCAAGATCTTTTGCCCTGGTCATACCCTGCATGCCGGCAGCCCAGCGCAGAAGGCGCGGGTGGTCGAGCAATTTGTCAATCCACTGCGGTGATCTTCTGAAGAAATTCAATTTCTGCTGCATGTAGACATTAATGCCGCCAAAAAAGACCGGCATAGCTGTGTCTGTATTATCACTGTCAGTCATTATTGGCAGATAGAGAGGGACAAGCATTGCATCATGACCAAGATCGCACAAAGCTTTTGCAAGGCCATGGTCACGAAGACAGTTTTCACAGTAGAAGTTATTACCGGCACCGGGTATGAGTTGAATTAGTTTCACAAGATACCTTTCCCTACTTGTTCTGTTTCGGGCCAAATGCATAGAGCAGGCCGTCATCTGCACCAATAAAGACATAACCGCCAGCTACAGCCGGAGAAGAAAGTACAGCCTCTCCAATTTCATAAGACCATAGAAGCTCTCCGTCACGTAATTTAACTATATAGAGAAAACCATCGGCTGAGCCAAATACAACTTTACCGTCAACTATAACAGGTGAAGAGTCTACATCGGACTGTGTCAGGAAGGTCCATATGCGTTTACCTGTTTTTTTCTTGAGGCAGTGTAGTCTTCCGTCTCTTGATCCTACAACAATGCGGTCACTGATGACTGCTGGCGATGAGAAAAATGCATCGCCTTCCTCCAGGTCAATATATGACCATAATGTGTCTTTTTTAGCAATATCTACGGCCAAAAGTTCTCCGTCATAATTCCCGACATATACAATATTTCCATCGGCGCATGGAGAACCGGCTGCATATGTATTTACATCTATCTTTGCTTCGGCTTTTCCGTCTTCAATGCGAACGGCATGCAGTATGGCGTCACAGCCGCCAAAATAGGCCATATTATTGGAAACAGCAGGTGCACCGTTGATGAAGTTTTTTGTGTCATATACCCATACGCGTTTACCTGTCTCTGCATCAACACAATGCATTTTACTGTCATATGAACCAACCAGTATTACCAGCCTGCCTGCTGATTCACCCTGGTTGGCAGATCCTACAATTTTACCTTCGACATTATATGTCCAGATAAGTGAGCCATCTTCGGCGTTTAATGAAATGAGTTTTCCATCCAATGTTCCGGTTATGACTTGTGAGCCTGTGAGCAGCGGCGGTGCTTCAAAGACAGATTCAGTTGTATATTTCCACTTCAGTTTGCCTGTCTTTGTGTCAGCTGCATAGAGGCATCCATCTGAAGAACCTATATAGACTGTCTTGCCATCGGTTACAGGAGAAGATTTTATATCCGCACCTGTTTTAAGAGTCCATATTTTGTGTAATGGTAATTTCATTGGGCCGCGTGCTACTGATTTCAGACCGGGGTCACCTCCGAATTGAGACCAGGTATAAAGCTTACCACTGGCAGATGAAATGGTGTCAGAATCTTTTTCAGAATGACAGCCAAGCAGAAGGCTGATCAGGATAAGTAATAAAACTTTTTTCATTTTAATCTCCAAAAGATTAATAAACCACTGAACACAAAAAAATCCAAGACCTTAATACTAGTAAATATAAGAGCATTGGCACACGAATGACACGGATCAAAAAAGATGATCACGGATAGAGCTTCACAATTATGAAGAATCCGCTCTTATCAGTGTAATCAGTGTAATCCGTGTTCAATTGCCTTTGTTCTTTATAATAGAGTCCCTTTTTGTTCGGTCTTCAGGCAAAGAGCTCCTGTCGGACACGCCTTCGCTGCTTTTTTAGCTGCATTTTTTAGTGCCTGGTTTAAATCTCTATTTAGAGGGGCACCTATTATTACGTCAAAACCTCTGCCGATAAATGTGAGTCCCAAAGGTTCTTTCTCTGCTTCTGTCAGTCTGACACATATACCGCATTTTATGCACTTGCCCTGTTCATAGATAATGTCAGAATGATCCATGGAACGATAAATTGTTGCACGGCTGTCACCGGGATAGGCACGGGTAGAGGCGTTGTAAGATTCACTCAAGTTGCGCAGTTCGCATGTATTTGGTGTTGCACACTCACAATGAAGGCAGCGTAGGGCTTCAGCCAGTGCAGATTCATGGCTAATGGATTTTGAATCTGTAACAGTAGGACAGGCATATTCGCTTTTATACATTTCAATTTCAGTCTCGGTGAGTTTGCCGACACGGCTGTTCAACTGCCATGCACGGGGTCCGAAATCTGTTCCTGTCAAAAATTTATGTACGGAAAGTGCCGCCTGACGTCCCTGCCCTACAGAACGAACAGCCATTTTATGGTGGCGTATTGCAGCACCTGCAGCATAGACACCCGGCATTGATGTGGCCAATGTAGATGAATCTACCTTAATGCCGTGCGAAGTATGTTCCAATCCTTCAATAGGGATTTCTCCTTGAGAACCTGTAGCCATTATAATGGCATCATATTTTTGCTTGAGTATTTTAAGTGAAACGCCTTCACCCAGGCGAGTATTGATCTGTACCTTACAACCCATTTGTAAGATCAGGGCAATTTCAGCATCCAATACAGTACGGGGCAGGCGTAATTCCGGAACAGCTATTCGCAGTTCACCACCCACACTGTCATGAGCGTCAATAATGCCTACATCATGCCCTTGAGCCAATAGGTAGTATGCTGCGCTGAGTCCGGCAGGCCCTGAGCCAACTATAATAACTTTTTTTCCTGTAGGTGCAGCCATTGATGGTGTGTAGGGGGTGTCCTTCTCCAGATCCCAGTCGGCTATTGTCATTTTGAGCAAACAAATGCCTAAAGATGTATCAACCTGTCCACGCCTGCATCCTTTTTCACAAGGTGCAGGACATATTCGTCCAAGTACAGCCGGTAATGGAATATGAGTTTTTATTATCTCAATTGCCTTATCCCATCTATCTCGCTCAATCTCCTGCATCATCCAGGGAATGTCCATACCTGCAGCACATATTCTTTGACATGGGCCTTCACAATCGCCTACATGTTCGGAGAGCAGTAGCTCAAGAGCTGTTTTTCGATGAGAATGGACTTTATCCGTATCACATAACAGTACCTGACCATGTTGTGCCGGTGTGGAACAGGCAGGAATCAGTCTGCCCGTCGCTGTATCCTCAACAACGCAGACCATACAGGATGTGAATGGCTTGAGTTTGTCATGGTGACAGAGTGTGGGGATGTTAATATTCAGTTTTCTAGCGGCATCCAGTATAGTTTTTCCGGAAGCGATTTCAACTGGTTTCTCATTTATTGTTAATTTTATTTTAGTCATACTTGTTTTGTCCAGTGCCTGGTGTCTTGACGGTTATGTTGTTTTGCTTGCGTCCGCGTGCGTAGTCTTTAATCTCACAGCCCCTGGAGAATCTAATATCTATCGGACCGGGCAGGGTGGCTCCGTGTATTTCGTGGGCAATGCTCCTGCTCTTCAAACTTTTGTTCAACAGATTAACATAATTAATTAATTTCAACAGCCTCTACCGGACAGACTGTACGGCAGGTATCGCATTGAACACATTTTTCAGTATCTATTTCATGCACCTCATAGGGGCGCATCTCAATGGCGCCGGCAGCACAACGCTGTGAGCAGATAGTGCAGCCAATGCAATTATCATTAATTGAGTAAGTTATTAATGCCTTGCATTTTCCCGCTGGACATCGTCCTTGAATATGAGCCTCATATTCTTCACGGAAATGTTCCATGGTAGATAGCACAGGATTAGGTGCAGTTTTACCAAGACCACACAGGCTGCCACTTTTGACCGAATAGGCCAATTCTTCCATACGCTCAAGATCATCAGACTTGGCGCGGCCTTCTGTGAGACGCTGTAGGATTTCCAGCATACGTTTTGTACCGATACGGCAATATGTACATTTACCGCAAGATTCATCCTGAGTAAAAGACATGAAATATTTGGCAATATCCACCATGCAGTCATCTTCATCCAGTACTACCAGACCGCCTGAGCCCATCATGGCTCCAACACCTGTAAGTGCTTCATAATCAACAGGAGTATCTGCAAGCCTTGCCGGAATACAACCGCCTGAGGGGCCGCCAACCTGTATTGCCTTCAGTTTTTTATCATTGGGAATTCCGCCACCGATCTCTTCAACTATCTGGCGCAGAGTCAGGCCCATTGGTACTTCGATAAGGCCTGAACGACGGATTTTTCCTGCCAGTGCAAAAGCCTTGGTACCCTTGCTGGTCTTGGTCCCGAATGAATTGAATTGTGCTGCACCCTGCCTGAATATGAAGGGTAGAAGACTGTATGTCTCTACATTATTGACAAGTGTCGGTTTGCCATGCAGCCCTGATTCTGATGGATAGGGTGGACGCTGCCTTGGCATGCCCCGACGTCCTTCTACAGCAGCAATTAGTGCAGTCTCTTCGCCGCAAACAAATGCGCCGGCACCGGCAGTAACATTCAATGTAAAATGGAAATCAGATCCTAAAATATTCTTACCTGTCAGATTATTTGCTTCGCAGTGCTGAATTGCTTCTTTAATTCGAACAAGTGCCAGGGGATACTCGGCCCGGACATAGATAATGCCTTCGGCGGCACCAACAGCTTTAGCGGCTATAATCATGCCTTCTATGGTACGGTAAGGGAAGGATTCAAGTATCATGCGATCCATAAAAGCGCCGGGATCACCTTCATCGGCATTGCAGATGAGATAACGCTTTTTATCTGTAGCATCCATAACGGCTTTCCATTTGAGACCAGTTGGGAAACCTCCACCACCACGACCGCGAAGACCGGATTCATCTACCTGTTTCTGCATCTGCTCAGGTGTCATGGTGAGTACTCGTTTGAGTCCCTCAAATCCACCCAGTTTTTTATAAGCATTCAGATCCAACGGATCAACTTCACCGGCACATTCTGTAACTATACGTTTTTGTGGGGAGGTGTAGCAGGCATCAGGGCCTGAACGTGTGTCAACCGAGTATCGTGTTACAGGTTCCCATGCTTCATCAGTATAGATACGTTCAAGTAAGCTATTGATGGATAAACGTCCTTTTGCCGTGATACCTGAAGGCTCGAAATGACGGGCAAGTATTGTTGGAACATCTTCTGCCTTTACCCGGCCATAGTTAAAGTGACGTCCATCATCCATTACCACTTCCAGCAATGGCGTTTGATAAGCCATGCCCGTGCATCCTACATTGTTCAGTTTAACCGGTAGTCCTGATCTTGCAATTTCATTTTGAATAGCTTCATAAACAGGCATTGCACCTGAAGCTATACATGACGAACATAGGCACATGCGTACTTCACCCCGGAGCGGGCTATCTGATCTGGCAGATTGTTCTTTGCCTGATCCTGCATTCTGGGCGGCAAGGAAATCAGTCAATACCTGGCCAATAGTGGTAGTTTTCACAAAACCATATGTTATGTCATCAATCTGTACTGCCGGAGCCAACATACAGCACCCCAGACATGCAACTTTTTCGACAGTAAACAGCATCTCGTCATCTGTATCATCATCAGCCGGAATGTGTAAATAGTCTTTAAATGCATGGTAAAGTGCCTCTGCACCCATAACATGACAAGCCGTGCCAATACATACTTTCACTGTGTGTTTACCGGCAGGCTTCATCCTGAATTGAGCATAGAAGGATGAAACACCCGTTATATCGGCAGGACGAATAGAAGTCGTCTCTGCCAGACGATCCAGTGCCTCTTGAGGTAGATAATTGAAGTGTTCCTGTATCGCCTGGAGCAGAGGTATAAGGTTTTCGGCACTGCTGCCGATGTGTGCGATAATTTGATCGACTTCCTGAAGGTTGATACTCTCTTCAGTTTGCTTTATAGTAGTTTCAGACATTATAATCCATTATTCAAAACAGTACAGGAACTTCTCACCGCGATGATATAGTCTGCCATTCACTGCGGCCGGTGTACATGCTGAGGTTTCACCTAATTTTAAAGCCGCTATCTCTTCATAATCAGCAGCTGCTTTAATAATATAAGTTGTACCCTGAAGGTCGGTTACATAGATGTAATCGCCTACAAGAATCGGTGAACCATAGAATCCATCGTCATACTCATGCTCCCAGATTGCCTCTCCTGTCTTTGCGTCCAGACAGACGGCAACGCCATATGAGCAGAAGATAAACAGATGATCCTTTGTAGCCAGCGGGCTGGCCGTATCGGGCATGTTTTCATCGTATTCCCAAATCATCTCCGCACCTGTCGGTGTTATCTTTAAACCTGCAACCACCGCATAGTCATTGGCGCCAAATACCCTGCCGTCAGCATAGGCTGCAGAAGGTCCCATCTCTCCGCCAAGTACATTCTGACCCCAGAGCTTTGTTCCTGTCATGGGATCAAAACTATCCATGGACTGAGAATTTGTAAGTATCAGTTCATATCGGCCACCGGTGTTTACAATGATGGGTGAAGACCATGATATAACTGTTCGCGGAGAGCGCCAGATGGTCTCGCCTGTATGTAAATCAAGACCCAGTAGCTTGGAGCTACGGTTCTGATCCCATTGAACTATAAGTATGTTTCTGTGGATTATTAATGATGATGAGTGCCCGTAATGGTTGTCAGCTTTTCCAAGATTCTGTGCCCAGAGACGTTTTCCATCGGCATCTACGCATACAAGATCGCCGGTCGGGTAGACAGCACAGATATGTGCACCGTCTGTAGCCGCACTGGAAGGAGCATAACCTGTATCGGAATGTATGTCCGGCGCAGAGGCAGGTGAGCCCTCGACATCATTAACATCATGAGTCCATACAAGTTCGCCGTTCCCGGCATCATATGCATAGAGTTGTTGAGATTTATCATCGGCACCTGTTATATATACACGGTCTTTCCAGATTACAGGAGAACTGTACCCAGGCAGCGGTGGTGCGATTTTCCATTTAACGCCTTCACCGGATGCTACATCCCAGTTGGTGGGTGCCTTGTTCGTATTGGCAATACCGTTGCCGCCGGGGCCACGGAAATTAGCCCAATTATTCATAAAGTCTTCAGCAGAGGCTGTTTTGACCTTGGCCTGTGCACTGCCGTTCATATCTCCATGAGTTATGACGGCTGCAACCAATGATGATGAGATCAGTACAATGCCGCATATTGTAATCCAGCGTCTGGCCCTGCCAACGATAAGCCAATGGTCACTGTAGTCTGCACATCCTTCGGGATGAGGTAATTTTTTGTGAATATTTCTCATGATTTTAAGTCCTGTTAATAGTAATAATACGGCTCCAATGAGCATGATTCCTCCGGTGCGAAGCTGCCACTGGCTGGTGAAATATGCCTTGCGTGCCAGCAGATCCAATGCTCTTATCTGATCTCGCAATGCAGCATCCTGAGGATTGTCTTTGATCCGCTCCATCATTATCTGGAGCGGCTTGGAATCAATCGGATCAACGGCCCTGACCTGAAAAAATTGCGCAATGAGCAGTACGGCCAGTACTATTACCATGCCGCCGGCGGCAAAAGCCATTCCTTTGGCGCCATGGAATAGTGATTCCTGATCTAATTTGGAAAACATTGATTTGATGTTCATGTTATTTCCTGATTTATTGTATTTGCTGTTTCAATGCGATGAACTTTGTAATATCAGGTATTTCCTCTATTTTACCAAAGGACTGCATCAATTCGGCTGTTTTATTTAAACTTTGAATATCGCTCTCATCCCAGCCTACTCCCCAGTTTAACCTGTCAGTACATTGCTTTTGTTTGGGAGTGTCCAGGCCAATGGCTCCTGCCGTTATCGTAGCAGCTGAGTCTGGTTGTGAATTGATCAAGTTGACGGCATTTTCTATTGCAGAAAGCACCTCCCTAACCATTTGGGGGTGTTGCTGCAATAAATCTTCACGTACCACAATCACATGGGGGAAAGTATGCCCCAGACCACTAAAATCAGTGAAACGGTGCACTTTATCTCCGCAACGGGTTTCTACATGCGTTGGCCATGGTTCACTGCCCACCATTGCGTCAATCTGACCGGTAGCCATGGCGTCGGGCATGTCCAGCGGACTCAATGGGACGATGTGTATATCGTCTTGTGTGAGGTGATTTTCACGCAGCCAGAGCAAGAGTCCGCCATGGGTGCTTGAACCCTGCTGAACGCCCAGGCGCTTACCTTTCAGGTCATCCAGATTATTGATTGAGTGATTAGTTATCATGCTGTGAATACGTTCGCCTTGACCGTATCGGGTAATAATTTTTATAGGTGCCCGGCGGGCCATGAGCATGACAGCGGGGCCATCGCCCAATGCTGCAATATCTGCGTTGCCGGTCATTATGGCCTCTGCGACATGAATACCGCTGGTAACAGTTTGTACACGGACATTGTCGGGCAGATATCCATTGGCCCGGGCAATGATGAAAGGCTCGTAATTCACTTTTTGGGGGAAGACTAATCGAATCTGGTCCGTTTGTCGTTGACAGCCTGTCATCATTCCTGTCAAAGTGGTGAGCATAATTACAGCAGTCCAAAATTTTTTATACATTATTTAATACTCCCTCGATAGATTGGGTTTGGCAGACACCTAAATGTGTCTTGATTTCACGCTTCAAATTAATGAAATCATAATCATCCGGATTCCTCGGTCTTTGTAGCGGATTGATGATTTCATGTATGATTCGTCCCGGTGATGCATCCATAATGAGAATACGATCCCCCAGAATGACAGCCTCCTCAATGGAGTGGGTGACAAAGATCACTGTCTTTTTTTTCCGGTTCCAAATGGAGAGCAGTTCTTCATCCATACGGCTGCGTGTTATCTCGTCCAAAGCTGCAAAAGGCTCATCCATTAACAGTATTTGAGGATCCAGTGCAAGTGTGCGGGCTATCTGTACACGCTGCTTCATACCGCCTGAGAGTTGATGAGGATAGAAATGCTCAAAACCGGGCAAACCAACCAAATTGATATGCTCCCTGATGATGAGTTCACGCTGCAGTGAAGGAATTTTTTGTATTTCCAGACCAAAGGCGATATTCTGCCATACTGTCTTCCAGGGGTAAAGCGCATCTTCCTGAAAGACCAGCCCCCGGCAGGCGCACGGGCCGGGTATATAATGTTCGTTGAAAATAATCTCGCCTGAGCTGGGATTATCCAAAGCTGCAATTAAATGGAGCAATGTGGATTTGCCGCAACCACTGGGACCAAGAATGCAGAGGAACTCGTTTCGCCTGACCTGAATAGAAATGTCGTCCAGGGCTGTAATGGACTGCACGTCCTGATCAAAGGTTTTATTTATATTTTTCAGCTCAAGTATCATAGGACACCAATCTTGTTCCGTTGATGTGACGCATATGGCAGCCGGGCTTCCAGCATGCCAAACAGAGTTTTTTCAATGATTAATCCCAGGAAGAGAATAATCCCCATAGCTATAAAGGCCGATTCGTAATCCAGAGACCACCGTGACTGGATGATCATATAACCCAGTCCAACGCCCATGCCAACAATCATTTCAGCGGCGATGAGTACACGCCAGGCTCCGGCCATCCCGATTCGCAGACCAGTCAGGATCGAACCCAAAGCGGAGGGGAAAAGCACACGGAAAAAGAGTGTACGTTTGTTGGCACCCATAATTTGGGCTGCTTTAATCTGTACTGGCGGAATGGCCTGAATACCGACGGCTGTGTTCAAGACGATGGGTGCAAAACCCATGATGAAGATCATGAAGATAGTAGCTGTATTGCCAATCCCAAAAAGCAACAGTGCAATTGGTATCCATGCAAGCCCTGGAATCATCTGAATTAAGGTAATAATAGGCAGTATACTCTGACGAAGCTTATGGCAAATACCAAGTGTCAGCCCCGCTATCAAGCCCAAGACAACGGCCAGACTATACCCAAGGCCCCATCGCCACAGACTGGACAGTAAGTGAGCATGTAATGAGCGGTTGTAGATGAGCTGTCCCTTGATTAATGTCCAGAGTCGTCCGGCAACTTCCCAAGGCATAGGGAATGAGATTCCACGTATCCCTTTAACAAAAATGGCTGTTAATAACCATATTGTCAAGAGAATGATCAAGGTTCCCATGGTCTGGAAAAGACTCAGGTGCTTTGGATTAATTCGGTCAGATATAGACCTTTTTTTATGATGCTTATTCATCGTCCTCAGATTGCTTTGGTATTATGGATGCATCCACCCAGAAGAGATCTTCATTTTGGCCATCTACATATCGTGTGAAAAATAGAAATTTGCCGTCTGGTGAGAGGCCGGTGAAACGAGATGATGGGCTGTCGAAAAGGTGCCCCATGGACATTGGCTTGCTCCAGGTATTGTCGACCTTTCTAAATGATATAAACAGGGACCGATCTCCGTCTAACAGGCGACCTTCCGGTGTGAACCGGCGCGTATCCATATTGAAGATCAAGAAGGATTCGTCCGGGGCAATGCAGGGATAGGCATCCCGATGTTCCACTGTGTTGATGGGGGCATCCAGGCGAACCGGTGTTTTGAAACGACCCTTCTCTGAACGACTCACAAAGATGTCCACACTGCCGTCGGAGATACCGCCAGATTTATAACCCGCTGAAAAATACATGTCGCCTTTTTGGGTGAAACAGATACCGTATTCAGAGCGGTCAGTGAAACCCAGATGGATTGGATCTCCCCATATGCTATTATTGATTTTTTCTACATACCAGATGTCGTAATTAGTGTTGATGGAGTCCGAAGCATGAACCGGACGTTCCGATGAGAAGTAGAGTCGTGCCCCATCGGGAGAAAAAGCCGGACTTCCGTCAGAATATTTTCCTGAGAAGGAAGCGGGCAGAGGGTCAGTCCACTTTCCGTTTTCAAGTTGTATATAATAAATAGTCTGTAACATGTCTCGATATCGTGGCAGCGGCCACCTGGACCAGTACATGGATTTACCATCAGATGAAATGGCCAGTGTACTGTGCTCCTGGTGCTCGGAAGATACAATGCCCGGAGCAAATACCTTGGGCGTTGATCCGGGAGGTTTCTGTCCCAGATAATCTATATTACTTGGGCCACAACGCAGTGTTAAAAGAGCAAGACAACATATATGAGCAACTATTCTCATTATTAAATGCTTTCCATTTCGTTGGCTTTTAATCTTTCACGTTCTTTGGGACAGCTTTGAAAACATCTGGCGCAACTGATACAATTGGCTCTGTCGGGTTCATAATCAGCCCGTGTACGTTTTAGAGAAAGGCCTATCAGCTGAATTACAAAACTCAGCCCCAGAAAGATTCCCAACAACCATCCACCAATGCGGTATTGTTTTACTATTACAGCTACTTCAGCCTTGAGCAATTCACGTGAGATACCCATGGTGCGGAAGGTCCTTGTTTCCAAAGTAGTACCTGTGACTCTGCCAGTCTCTTCAGCTTGGAGACGCTTTTCCAGCCTGACTTTCGGATGAACCTGAGACAAGATTCCATTCATACTGCTAAATAAAAAACCGCCCAGTATGGCTGCCGCTGGCAGAATAAGCAGAAGCCGTCCAAGTCGTTTCAGACCTTTAGCCCGTGTCTCCGGAGCCTTTTCCGGTAATGGGAAATTGATGGCATCTACAGGACAGGCATCTTCACAGAGACGGCATTGAATGCAATCATCGGGCGTTACAGTAACATGGCGGCGGGCCAGACGTGACATCCAGCTCAATAATACACCATATGGGCAGAAAAATCGGCAGTAGGGTCGATTTATGAAAATTGACACCAGCACAAATGCCGTTGCCAGCATTACCATAGAGAATCTGCCTGAGAAACGGAAGATTGTCACAAAGGGATCGTATTTACAGATAATAAATGCAGAGCCCGTGGCTGCAAAGAGTACTGCGAAACCCAGGTAGATATAGGGGATTAGTCCCAGTACGCGGCCCGCCCATGTGGGTATTTTTGTATGTTTAACCGAGACTATGTCCTGTGCGGCACCCAGAGGGCATACGGCTGCACAGAATGTCCGTCCAAAGAATAAAGTGAAAATCAGTGGTATTATAAAGAAAGCTGCCACTGTCCAGGGCAGAAATGTACTGTTATTAAACAGGGCCAGAACGATATTTTGCAGAGATCCGACAGAACAGATGCAGCCTTCACGAATAAAACCGAAGTACAACAGACAGGCAGTCATCAAGATGAACATCTGACGTCTGGAGCGTGTCTTGAGTGCGATGTAGCTGGCCAAAGATAGAGCTAATATCATGGATGCTACATCTATTATCGCCCATGTCCCTGCTTGAGGCTGAGGTGTTGTTGTGAGAGGACGGACATATTCTGTCTCAAATTCAGGGCGTGGAAAGCGGTCTTGTGCCATCATCGAAGTTGTCATGATCAATGCAGCAGTGAACAATATCAGTATTTTTATCATCTTATTAATCTGTCTCATGAGTTCCCCAGTTTGCCGCGCAGCATGTAAGGTGTATTGGCCGGTACACGTTTAATAGCACCGGAAGGACATGCAGCGGCAATGGTGCATTCATTACAGTCCAGGCAGCGGTCGTGTCTGATTTGCAAATAGAATGATCCGTTTCCAAAAGCTCCACAACCCTTAACGCAGATTGCACAGCCAATACATTTCTCTTCTATAATGGTGTATTCATAGTAGGGGTCTTCTATATAGGTGCGTTTGATAGCTCCTGTGGGGCATAGTTGATTTTCTGCGGCAGTGTCCAGTTCATGAGCATCAGGCTGGTGATATCCACCGCAGAGTTCGCAAAAACCGCAGACATCATATGCATGAATACACTTTACAGCTGATGGCTTGATTACACAGAAATCGGCACAACGTTCACATTGTGTGCACAGATCAGGATCAATCTGCCAGACAGTCTCTTCTTTCTGTGATCGTCCTAATAATAGGCCGCCCAGTGCGCCAAGTGTTACTCCTATTGCCGTACGCGCGCTGTCCCGTAGGAATTCACGGCGTTTGTTTTTCTTATTGTCTTCACTCATGATTCTTTATCCGTATTGATAGTCTTTTCCGATTTATGTGCAGCTTTGGCTGAAAGAGCCTGAGGCAGTCCGCAGCCTGAGAAAGATTTGCAGCTGCTGCAAATACCCTCGTTAATACATATATGCAGAGATTTATCGACGGTTGGTTTCCGCACTGCCAGATGTGCCGTACCGCCGATGATTCCTCCTGCCATGCCTAACCTGGCTATATTTTTAAGGAAATTACGTCTGTCATTCATAGTGAATCCTCTAATTAGCGGGCAATCGGTGTATAGAGCCGGATTTGTCTCTCTTCAGGAACAAGTACTGCAATGATACCATCTTGCAGTACAGCAAGATCCAAACCGGTAGTGTTCTCTTTGAATTCATTTGGCCCGGCTACTACGGCCTCAAGTTCACCGCTTGGCCCATATACTTTAACACGGGGCAATCCTTTTTCACTGGTTACAAAACGCCCGTTTTTCATCACTGCCAGATGTGTTGGATTACAGCATCCGGAAAAGCCTTTTATATTGTATGATGCCTTGCCCCATGAAGACACTCTTCGACCGTCTGTTGCATAGTTTTCAACAAAGTGTCGTCCGGTATTTGTGGCCCAGAGTTCACCATAATGACCCGTTGACACATCAAAGTAAGGGCTTGGTATGATGAAGCCGGGTGCATCATTGTCTGCATTTTTTCTGCCAAGTTCTCCAATATATCTACCTTCAAGGTTGTAGTGATGTATTAGTCTATTCCCGGCATCTGCTGCAAAGCATGACTCTTCATTTATTGCCAGGCCTGTGAGTATTGCTTTATTATCAAGCTCATCCCACCGTGCCAATTGTGTGCCTCGTTCATTCCACACTTCAATATGTGCTGTGAATGCCAGATAGACCCGGTCATCCGTATCAACCGCAATACTTCGGGGCTGGCCTTCAATTGCAAATTTACTGACTACCGTACCCTGCATGTCAAGTTTTTGGACAGCATGCTTGCCTGCAACAAATATATAGTCCTGAGAGCCTGTTGTAATTGCTGAAGGTTCGGCAATAGAAAGATTGATCCGTCTCAGTTCACTATATTTTAACCATTGAGGGTCAACTTTTTTAAGATTAGCCAGGTCATAGTCATATTTACTTCTGGAATCATCTGATTTCTGCCCGCAACCAACAAGCAGGCCGCTACCAAGTCCCTGAAGTGCTATTTTAAAAAAATTACGACGTGATGACATAGTATCCTCCTCATCAATTTGTAGCAAGTTACTGTGCACGGAGATCCAGACAGATCATGCGTGTGGCATCGCGCAGTATCATGCGGCCGCCGGCAATGGCAAATGGAGCCCAGGCATCTATACCATCGGGTATTACATGTGCCTGTGCCAATTTTTTAAAACTTCGCGTAGAGGCTTCTGCCATAGTCAGGACACCATCATCGTTCAGTATGAAGAATTTATCATCGGCAATCATAAAGGGGCCAAGGCCGAAACGTTGTGTTTCGCCGCTGGACCAAATAAGGCGTGTACAATCGTTCGGATTGTAGCAGACAAATTCCTGTCTGAGACCAGCAGCATCTTTAGGCTGTATTGAGAAAAAATGGTCATTCCAGAAAAGCGGTGTCTGCTGCTCGCAAGCCATACCGTCATTGGGTTTATATTCCTGCAATGCCTCGGCTGTATATACACCATCGGCAGAATTGATTTTAATTACCATGCTGCCTGCACCATAACCGGCTGTGAGAAAGATCCGGCCGTCAGGCATAATCAGAGGGGAGGGTGCCAGTACCGAATGAGTCCACAACTTGGTCTCCCAGAGCACAGTGCCCTCTTCACCAGGTTCCAAAGATATACCCACCATGCCGCCAACTGCGCTATAAACGGCCATGCGTTTACCTCCCAGGGTCATAGGCATGACACATACATGCGACATCTCCCAGTGTTTGGGATTAGGTGTCTGCCACATAATCTGACCGTCTGCCAGATTGACGCCCATGATAAGGACATCCGGGCCAGCGGGTGCTATGACTGCTACACTGTCACCGGCAATATATGGGCACTGGCCAGTATACCAGCCAGGTATTTTTGTCCCGTAATCGCGCACCATATCCAAACCCCAGACATATTTACCGGAATCAGCTGTTACGCACATTACATGACACTTGGGGCCAATTGTCACAACATAGTCATCAGTCACGGCAGGTACGGTTCGGCTTATGCCGTGGTTTCGTTTAATTTTGACATGATAGCCTGAACGCCAGATCTCTTCACCATTGTCCATTGAGAAGCAGCGAAGCAGGTCAGCCTTGTCTTCTTCATCATAATCCAGCACATAGACGCGACCGTTTTTAATAGCAGCCCCGGCATGGCCTTCACCAAGTTCCAAATCCCATACTACTGGCGGGCCGGATTCAGGCCAGCTATTAGCTAATTGTACGTTTTCTGTTGATATATTATCAGCTGCATTGCCACGGAAAATAGTCCACTCTCCGGGCCATATGCCGGGTGTTCCGTCATAGACAGAATGTAGTTCGCCGATAGTAACCAATTGCATGTTAGCGGCCAGTTCTTCGGCAGTGGGACTGTTGTCCATATCCGGGCCATGAATGATCAGGTCGGAAGTGGGATCATGCGAAAACCACCAGGAGAGAGAAAATACACATATCAATGCTGTAATTGTGGCGACACTGGCAGTGATTTTTTGTTCTTTTTTTAAATTCATGCTATTCGAGTCTGCTTTCATATTAATAACGACTTATCTTGTTCAACAGAGAAATGTAGTCGTCTTAGTGCTTGTGCAGTGAATACGGCAGGATATGCTTTATCATCATACCACAGACTTGCAAAATAAAGCCCGATCGGCGATGATGCAAGTATCTTATTATTATTAGCATTAAGCAGCCAGGCAGCACCTTTTTCAAGACATTCTCCGGAAGCATCTGATGCCAGGGCAGATATTGCCAGGGCTGTCTCTTCGATTGATGAGTTTACCTTATAGTGTGCTCCCCAGCCTCCGTCATCATTCTGCTGGCTTTTAAGGTAGGTATAGGATTTTTTCAGAGCAGATTGGACCTTGGTGTCGTTATTGAGTCTTCTATGTTGCAGGCCAAAGATGACCTGAACAGTGCCGTACAGAGGATTGGCTTTATTATCAGCCCATTGATTCCCGAACCAAAGGGGGAGCCAGTATCCGTCAATATGTTGCTGCTGTAAGATGTAACTTATAAGGCGCTCAATAGATTTGTTCATTTGTTTTTTAAGCTTTGCATCCATCTTGTCCTGCCATGTGAGAAAGGCACGCAACACATGTCCTGAGAGATCGGCGCAACTGCGGTCAAAGGGTAAAGTACCCCAGCCTTTGCAGAATGTAGGGATACCGCCGTCACGGTTTTGAATATCCAGCAACCATGTAATACCTCGTTTTGCAGCTTCGCAATCTTCTATATTGTCATTACCGATGTACTTCAATGCCAGGAGAGCACCGGCTGTATCATCTGCATCCGGAACAGCACCAGGCCAATGAGTCCATGCCCAGCCACCTGGCGCAGTATCCGTAAAAGGATGAAGCGTGCTATGCTGCTGATCAAGCAGCCATTGCCGAAGCTGAGATTTTTGTTCGATAGTTAATGTAGATCTATCTTCTTCCAGCACCTTGATTGAGAGTGTAGAAATCCATGTAGCCAGGTCAGTGTCAATAGGCCATGAGCCGTCGTCTCTTTGTGAATCCAAAAGAAAAGTCACTGCATTATCTATTACAAAGTGATTTTTCACTCCGGCACCTGCCAGGGCGAGTGTAACAAATGCTGTTAAAGGTGTAGCTTCCAGGAAGCCGCCGTTTTCAGGTTGAAGATAAATTAAGGTATCCAGCAATCTTCCGGTGATTGTATCACGCAGTATGCCCAGTATCGGCGTAGATCTGCCTCTACGGTGTCTCAAAAGCCCAATGGCTATTAGTGCGGGTATTGCATAACTTACAACCGGAAGCTGCATGAATTTAAAGACGCTCTGAGGCAGGATTGCTGCTTCGAGTGGAAGCTGCGGTACAAGTTTCCAACATTCCGGATCAGGGCCAAGCCGCCCTGATAATGCACACATGGCGAGTATTGGTGCAGAAAATGTCTTGTCATTGCCATATATTTTTAATATTGACTTAGTCAGGGGAATTGCATCAATACTGCCGGTATAGGTTATAATCCAGGCTTCGGCTTTTTTCATGACTGAGGAGTAGTGTTCTGAAAATGGCGCAAATGCAGACCATACTAACATTGTTGTGGATAGATTGGATTTTGATTCGGGAGTATCGCCCCATCCACCATCGTCATTCTGAACAGCTCCCAGCCAGTCGAAACCTCTTGTCAACTGCTCTTGATGCGCAGAAGGATCAACCTGATACAGGGCTGCACATGCTACGGCAGCAGCCAGGGCACTGGAAGAGAGCTGTCCCTCCCAGTGTCCATTGCCATTCATAAGGTTTAAAAGGCGTTGCTCGGCTTTTACCCGGGCTTTATGCAGGATGTCAGGATTCAGGCTCATTTGCTTGTCCGGTAGATAATGGGGCCAATATGCCCAGGGCCAGGAGGCCGTAAAAAGTGTATTCACAGTCAGGATTCGGTTCTGCCATATGGCCGACGAATCCACCATTTTCATGCCATAGTGATTCGATAAACATCATGCTGCTCTCACATAGCTCAGTCAAATTATGGCCAAGTCTTTTAAGGGCAAAGAGGGCCGTAGCTGTAGAGAGCAGGTCGGGGACAGGTGCCGCAGGTGTGGCATGAAAACCGCCCATCCATGAACGCCGGAGAAGTAGCCAGTCGATTAATGCCGAGTCAGAAGAATCTATTTCAGATTTTAAAACGGCAGCCGCTGCTGTAACAGGTGTTGTACCTTCATCGCCCAGACCTTGCTCTGCATATCCGCCATCGGCGGTGCGTAATTTTTCAAGATCATTATTCCAGACGCCGGTGTCATCAATTATCTGTTCCATCTCTTCCAGGGCCAGACGTGTTACAAATGCCCCGTATACAGTTGCATCATTATTTTTATTTATTTCCAGTAGATTTTTTGTAATGCCTTGTTTACGCTGTTGCTGCTGAGAGTCTTCTTCTTTCTCAGCAAGTGCCAGGCATCTACCCAAACATGACAAATGGATCAGATCCAGATCTTCACCGTTTCCAAATTTATCCAGGTAATCTGAAAAACCTTCGGGCAGGTCCTGCTTGAGAATATCCAGGCATTCTGCACCGAATAATGTATAATATAGATCAGGCCTACCATCACGCCCATGGAAACCTCCATGGATATCCCATTGAGAGTAGATATAGTCTGTGATAGACTGGAGTGCCTCATCATCCAGAATGAGAGTGCATTGCCGGCCTGTCTCAATCATGTCCTGCGTAATGGTCATGCAGTAGTAATCTCCTCAATCAGAACTATGGATTCATTCTTTTCAGTACCGTGCAGATTCCTGCGATTGTCGGGGCGATGACCCAGGATTTTATATAATATTTGAAATAATAGTCGTTTTAATGATTGATGCGTCATATCATCCAATGCTTCAAGAGCTCGATTACGGAAGAACTCCACCAGATCCCATGCGCTGGATTCGAGCCCTGTCTGTTTAACAGCCTGCCTTATGATTGTGGCATTGATAGTACCATCATCTTTACGCGCCTTGCGTAAAAGCTGTTTGGCCATGTCGTTATCACCGGCCATGGCAAGTGCAAGGAGCAGAGATGGACGCATGTCCAGCAGATCTGAGCCGCCATTTTCTTCCATGAAATCTTCTATATCATCGCGGACTTGATAGGCTATTCCCAAGGCCGTAGAGTAATCATTGAGCATCTTACAGGTTGCACTATCTGCACCTGCGTATATGGCACCGAGAACGAGTGCTACGGAAAAAGCAGGTGCGGTCTTCCTGCGGAAAATATCTATAACCTTGTCAACCGGAAGGATGCTGCCGTCCTGAGTGACTTTAAGTTCTTCACCCTGACCTATGCATAGATCACGATGTCCTTCGGCTGCCACCCGGAGCATTTGGGCAAGTCTTACAGGTTCTGCGCCGGAATCAGCAATAAGACGATAACCTTCACCTACAAGTAAATCTCCGGCATTGAGTGCCAGGGGTATACCATAGGTGGCATGCATGGTTGGTTTTTCATATCTTTTATCGTCATGATCTTCAATGTCATCATGAATCAAGCTGGCTTTATGAAAGCACTCTACTGCCAGACCAAGCTTTTTTAAGCCATCATCATCGGCCCCGGCATGCAGTGTACGGCTGACAGCGGCTGTTAGCAATGGACGCCATCGTTTGCCACCGGCTTCCATCCACTCAATCTCCAGAGATTCGGTATAGGTTCCGTGCAGATTAAGTTCATGATCCAATGACTGGTGTGTAAACCAGGTTTGCACTTCACTCTTCAGTGAATCCAGATCAACAAGCTGTGTGTTTTGGCCCTCACTGTTCATTGAGAGTATCTCTAAAACCCATTCTTTATCAATTTCAGTATTTTCACAACCGTCTTTGGACAGTGGTATGGCAAGTCCCGGAATTGCGGCTGCATTAAGATGGGGAAAAGAACGTTCAAGGGCACTGAGGCAGCCTATACCTATTACTGCATCGACTTTACCCGCTTTCAAGAGCTGAGTGACAACCGTTGTGCCTTCTGCAATCAGCACTACATAGCCTTGTTCTTCTGCTTGATCCTGAAGAAGACCTGTGACACATCCGCCGCATGATTCACAGAGCAGCCCGAAAGCGTCCATTTCGGCAGAGCAGACTGCACGATTGCGCATGCAGTGGGGCAGAAGCAATAGTCGGCGTTCCGGCGGAATAGCAGAGACAACGGGTTCCCATACAGCATTTCCAAGAATTACAGCAAAAAAATCTTCATAGGCAGTATTGATGTTCTGCTCTTCTATAATAATTCGGGCATGCCGCCGCAGTGTTGTCAACGGCAATGGAGGTATAAGGCCCAGTACATTAATGCATTCTCTGGCCAGTATCTCCAGTTTTCGTTTTTCCTCTGCCGTAGGCGGGACTATTTGTGATGCCGACGGGCTCATATTACTGCATTGTTCGGGATCCGTCAACTTCAGCGTATCAGTCGGTGGCAACAATTGAGTTAATAATGAAGCGGTAGAAGCTTCCATAAAAGGTCCTTTCACGGCCTTATCCATAAGCACCGAATCCGAAAAACCAATGTTTCTTGGCAAATTTATAGGCCCAGGCTTTTTCAGGTATCTCCTGTCCAGGCATTGAATGACTGGCACAGGGTGTCATATTCAGTAGTTCTTCCATGGCAGTATTCCGGCCGCTGGTATCAGCAGCACCGGTTTTAGATATTATGTCTGCCAGGAGTTTAGGGTTATCCATCAGTATACAACCACGGGTTGCATTAGGAACCTGTTTTTTGAATTCATGTAAAAAATTGCAATTAGATAATGTGTCGACCAAAGGTTGACCGTTTAATTGTGCTGCTGCAAATTGAACAGGTGGGCATGGTTCAATATGGCCGCCAGGGCCTATATGGTGCATGATACCGGTTGCAGCAGGGCATAGAGCCTTGCCGTCCTGGTCCCAATAAGCGTCAATGATCATGACAGGTGATTTCGTTCTGGCATCCACTAAGAATTGACGAAACTGTACTATCTCCTCTTTACTTAAGGCCAGTTCCGGTGCGGGCATGGGGCCAACAGGACGGTATATATAATAAAACATATAATGCACGCCATTGTTGGCCAGTTTTTGTAGAAATTCATCTGTTGCCAGGTCATCAATATTGGATTTACAGATACTGGATGCTACACCAATAGGTAGATGCTGGCGCCTACAGGCTTCCAGTCCCTCATATGTACGGGAGTGGACATTTGTGCCGCCTCTGCGTTCATCGCTGACCAAATCATTACCTTCAATGCTTATCAAAGGTGATACATTGCCGGCGCGATGCAGTCTTGCAGCGACATCGTCAGTTATGAGTGTTCCGTTGGTGAAGAGTATGAAATAACAGTCAGGATGCTGTTCCAGTATTTCATAGAGATGTGGATAGAGCAGAGGCTCGCCACCAAGAATACCAAAGAAATAAGTACCGTATGATTTGGCTTCATTAATCAATTTATGAATGTGCTCAATATCCAATTCTCTCTTTGGATTAGGTGATACCCAACATCCCTGGCAACTCAGGTTACAGGCTGAGGTAATTGAGAGGAAATAGAAAGCAGGTATATTCTGACCTTTGGCCAGCCGTTTATTAAATTTTTGAACGGCGCGCATGCTTTTAAAACCGCCGTTATATGCAAATTTCCATAAGAGTTTCGGATGTATTTCACGCGTCATCCTGGTCATCAATTGTATCATTCATCATCCTTCGTGGCTTTTTGCAGGCATGAAGCTCGTTCGGCTTCTGCCTGTTTCATTGCATCGGCGCGGAATAATCGTTTCTTTGCTTTTTTTCGTCTTTCAGCCAGGGCTGTATAAATATCATCACCCAACATTTGATCTACATTTGTCTGTATCCGTTGCTTTAGCTTTGTTTCATCTGTAATAGGCGCACCGTTGTAAGGCTCTTCATCCAACTTTGGAAATATAATAGCGGCCTCCGGACAGATACGTGCACATGCTGGACATAAATTTTTACAGCCTTGTGGATAAGAGACATCTACATTTCCATCCGTTGTAATAGAATAGACTCCAAACAGGCAGAAACTTGCGCATTGTTTGCAGTCAATACAGCGGTCATAGTCTATAACCGGGAACCACGGCTGCCAGTCCGTCTTGGACGAAGCCTCGACTGGCTTATCTGTTTTTACGTTTAAAACACCTGTCAGTTCACTTAAATCATCGTTTAAAATATTTTTTTTATCTATCAATTCCGGAGCACTGACACCTGCCCGGTGAAGCAGCCATTGTACGCTTCTTTTATGACATGCAAGTATAGTAGTATTTGGAGTTACAAGTTCTTTCAAATCAGGTTGCCCTGTTGATGCTGCACCGCAAAGATCGTCTATCACTTTGACAGTATGATCACCATTCTCCAGTTTTTGGATCAGTGCATCTACTTTGGCAGAATTCAACTTTCCTGCATTAGCGCATCGGCATATGATATATTGTTTAGACATAGTTGTTCAATTCAATTCACTTTAATTGTATTAGTTCGTCTACTTTTTCAGCAACTCTCTGAGCAAGAATATCAACAACAGTCTCTTCATCTTTAGTTAATTGACTGCGATTTGTATCTTTAACCTTAACACCTGCTTCCTTTAGAACTGCAGGCAGGTTTATTGTTACGGCCGCACTGCCGTTTTGAACAGCCAGTGCCGCCGCCGCACACCTGTCTTTACATCCTTCAATCAACAGAACTTTATTATTCTCAATCATATCAATATCTTCCCGGACACCGCGTACAAGAGCCGGCAGACAGAGAAGCAGGGTCTGATCAGGCCGAAGCTCTTCACAGACTTTGTATGCTGCTTGTCGTGTTATCGTTCCAAGTACCTGACCTATACCGGTGCATGGCATTATTGCTACTTTTGATTCATGTGAAGGTAAAACAGGCATCTGATAATTCCTTTGTTACAGTAATTGTATATTAATTATTTCAGATCAATTGCAACTAACTGTCCCAAGCCATTTCGGCAATAGAGCACGCCATTGGCCAGTACCGGAGCAGTCCATGTGGGGTTCCTGCGTGAAGTAGGTAATACCACAGCTGTGGCAATTTCCTTATAGCTTTCATAAGTCCACCTGGCAATGTGGACGCGGCCGCGTTCGGAGATTGTAATTAAATAGTCGCCTGCTGCTATAAGAGCGTTATTTCCAATTACCTTGCTCCATTCTACATTACCGGTTTCGATGTTCAGACAGGTTAGTTTTGCATTGCCGTCACCGGTATTTCCATCGGGGCCGTAGAGATATTTTCCCTTTAAAACAACGCTGCCAAAATGGGCACTCATATTCTTGTTTTCATAGATAGCCTTCGGCTTGCTTCCTGATATATCCAGTAAAGTGCAACCGCGATTATAACCTGAAGAGATGAATATTTTCCCTTCGTAATAAACAGGATCTGACGCATTTATGTCATAATCTGTTGTCCATGGATATGACCAGGCTGGTGTTCCTGTGGACAGTTCAACGCCATAGACGGCATTTTGACTGAAGATAGCTGCAAATTTTTTATTATTATGTGTATAAATTGTTGCCGATGCATATCCGCACTTGCCAGGAGCACTGGCCCAGATTTTTGAGCCGGTCTTTTTATTAAGGGCAATACCGTGCGTATTTGCATTGATAATGAGCATATTACCATCAATTACAGGAGAGGAACTGAAACCCCAGGTGATATTTTCTGCGCCAAAGGTGCTCATTACATTAACATGCCATTTAACTTTACCTGTTTTTATGTCCAGGGCGTAGATGTCTCCATTCCGTCCAACAGTATAGACCAGTGTACCGTCTAATACCGGTGTGCTCCGGGGGCCCGGAAAGTTGCCGGCCGGGCAATCATATGCATATTGCCAAAGCGTAGTACCTGTCTTTTCATCAAGGCAGAGTACAATGTCTTTAGAATCGACATTACCCATTGTGTAGATATGTCCTTTGGAGACAGAAACTGTTGACCAACCGTTACCAACCTGTACTTCCCACACTTTCTTAAATTGAGCGCCAAGGGCTTCAGGGTTCCAGTTTTTCTCCAATGAAATGCTATTGGCATTATTACCGCGCCAGCGTGACCAGTCATCAGCTCTTAATGATGAGGTGAATAGTGCCATCAGAGCAATGAGCAGTATTGAGCGAGTTAGTGATTTCATGATACTCCTTTTAACTTTTAATGAATCGAAATTAAAATAATCAATAATGTGATTATGTGAAAAACCTTTGGGATTAACTTCGATATGATGGGATAAATGTCCTTGGAAAAGGGATGAATGGCGTTGCACTGATCCGGACAGAGAGTCTTTATAAATAATGGGTTTCATGCTTGTCCTGAGCTGTGCAGATAATTCTTTTAATGTAACTATTTTTAATAGGGAATTTCCAGTGAAAAGTAGTATTCATCCAAGCTTGTCTGGATTGGAATAAAATAAGGTTTGTGGAGGTGTTGATTGAATTACAAAGCCCGCCAGTGGCGGGCTTTGTAATTCTTTATAACGTCATGTTTACACAGGCAATATTGCCATAATTGTCCCTGACATATGCCTTACCACTGTATAAAACAGGCTCTGTCCAGCAATAGTTCTTTCTTTGATTGGGGAGGTTGCCCCCAGGGGCCATAGGGAGGATTTTGGCAGAAGCCATTAGAGTCAATTTCTCCGGACAAAATTCTGCAACAATTAAATCTCCGTCACCATCCAGGATCAGGGCATTTTTACCTGCCATGATGAACGCTCCGTAAACTCCAAGGTCTTCCTGCCATTTCAACTCCCCTGTATTCAAGTCAAAACACTGTAAGGGGCGGATGCGTCTTTCCATGCCAAATCCATAGACAAATTGATCTTTAACCACTACGTTCTGAAAAGCCCAACCGGAAACCACATCGCTTTCCCACAAGACTTCAAGTGAGTCGTCGTGCATTTTCATCAGCCGGGACTGTTTGCTGTTCAGACTTCCCGTCAACAGCAGTTGATCTCCCAGTACTACGGGGTTGTTGTAGTTTGACCACGCGTAGCTCCATTGTATGGCCCCGGTTTCGAGGGAAACAGCATGCAGATCTTTATCGCTGGAAAAAAGCCCCAAACGCTGGCCTTTCCAATCGAAGAATACCGGTGTGGACAGGCCACAAATCTCTGCATCGCTTCTCCAGATAAGTTTCCCGGTTTTCTTGTTGAAGGCCACACCGGATTTGCCACAGTTGAGATAGAGTCGATCCCCATCTACTACGGGAGAACTGCAGAATCCCCAGCGGTTGTTGCGGGTGAGACCCGAATCGATCAGGTTAACCGACCATCTCACTTGACCGCTTTGAACATCCAGGCCAAAGAGATCTCCAGTCCAGCTGACATGATAGACCAATCCATCGTTAACCATGGGTGTGCTGCGTGGACCTGGCCAGTTTCTGTCGCGGCAGGCGTGGGCAAAATGCCACAATTCCTCTCCAGTCCGGGTATCAAGACAGTAAAGAATGTCTTCATACAGTGTGTCTTCTCCGGCCACAACAAATTTATTTCCAGTACTGAACAGAATGTCATCGGCGATAATAATGGTGCCGTGTCCTTTGCCAACATTGCTTTCCCAGACAATGTCAGGACTGCCTTGCAGTGCCGATGCAGAAAGTGTTTGATTGCTGGCTATTCCCAGGCCGTCGGGGCCGCGGAATCTTGGCCAGTCCTGAGCTGAGAGCCTGTTGCATAAAAGGGTGAGGACCAAAACAGCCCCCAACTTAAAGAATGTTGTATTTTTCATTGTTTTCCTCTTAACTCTGTCAATGCGATGGTTATTTGGGGGAGACGTCAAGGGCTATGTGGTTTTTCGCTGCCAATGACTTTGCGGTTTCTCCTGATTTGTTGGCTCTGTCGCAATCAGCCCCTTTGTTAAGCAGATGCCGGGCATTCTCAGGTCTTTTGTAAGCCAGTGCCAAGTGAAGAGCTGTGTTCTGATTTGCATCGACAGCTTCAAGATCGCATTCATGTTTGAGTAGCAGATCAATTGCTTTGGTGTTATTCCAGCTTTTGGCAGCACAATGAAGGGCGGTCTCTCCGGCCTTGTTCTTTCGATTGTTTTTTGCTCCTTTGTTCAGCAACAAGTCGATTAACGACAAATCATGCTTGGAGGCGGCAAGATGCAAGGGAGTATTGCCCTGTCCATTCTGGGTATTCACTTTGGTGGAAACATTGGCCAGTATCATGGCCGCCTCATGCTGATTCTGTTGAATGGCGTGATGCAGCGGTGTTAATCTCTGTTTGTTCTGTACATTGACCTGAGCCCCGTTGTCCAAAAGTATTTGAAGAACGTCAGAATGCCCGTTGGCTGCGGCCAATTGTAACGGAGTATTGCCTGCTTTGTCTTTAGTGTTGACATCAGCACCATTCCCTATAAGCATTTGAACACCTTTGATTTTGCCATAGCGGGCCACATCGTGTAAAAGTGTGCGACCGTTGGGGGAAGTTGAACCCAGTTTGCCACCATGTTTCAGCAACAGTTCGAGCATGGCCTGTTGTCCGTTGTGCACTGCCAAATGCACCGGTGTGAATCCTCTATTGTCGGCAAGATTGGGATCGCCTTCGTTGTCCAACATCTTTTGGGCGATGGGAATCAAGCCACCTTGAGCGGCAGAGTGTAACAACGTGCCGCCACTTTCATTGATGCAGTTGAGATCAACCTTCAGTGTCAGCATTCTTTCCAGAAGTTTCGAGTGTCCACCAGATGCTGCCTGATGCAGCAGACGGCGTCCATTGCGTCCAACGGCTGTAATTCGAACACCCAGGTCTACAAGATAATCCACCATCTCTTTATGCCCATTTACTATGGCAGTTTGCAGGGGAGGCTGAGTGCTACCTCCCTTGGCATTGATGTCGGTGTTGTCTGATTTTAAAAGACGGCAAGCCGCAACTTTACCGGAGTTGACTGCCATATTAAAAGGAATGGCACCACTGTTATCAGGTGTATCAGGATTCAATCCTGCTGCCAGTCCAATATTAATGATTTCGATGTCTCCGTCGCGGGCTGCTGCGTGGAGTATTGTTTCCCCTGCTGTGTTGACTAAAGTGGCATCGGCCTTGTGCTCAAGGAGCAGGGCCACAATTTTTACATGGCCCATGGCTGCAGCAAAATAGATAGGGGTATGGCCACCTGCTGAATTTTTCAAGTTGATATCAACGTCCAATTTCAACAATTCCCTTGTGACCTCCATATGGCCCTGCATGGCAGCGTAATAGAGAGCCTGCCGGTTCTGATTGTCCAGAACCTTGTAATCTATGCCGTGTGTCAGTAATAATTGAACTGCATCCAGATTGCCAGAATAGCAGGCGTACATTAATACTGTTTGCTGAGATTTATTTTGGACATTTAAATCGGCATTTAAATCGATGAAATATTTAAGTGTTTCTGCATGGCCTGCCAGAGCTACACGATGCAGAGGAGTATTGCCGTTTTCGTCTGCAGTAGTGATTAATCCGGGGTTGGTCTTTGTAATGGATTGAACTGTAGACCAATTGCGGTCCCGAATTGCTTGATTAATGTCTGAACTTTGGGCGAGACTGTTGTTCAAGCCGAGCAATGTCAGAGTAAACAGTATAAAGGTATTTCGCCACCAGAGCATGGAATGTCCTCCTGATTGAAGATGTATATACGCAGAGAAACCAGATCACAGATTGAGAGAGGACTGATTTCTTATTATCGCCTGTAGAATACTATTAATTATTTAGAAAATATAGAATTATGTGGTCAGTTGCAGGAGATGGTGACGAGTGGCGATTAGAAAGGGATAATAAAAAGGCCTGCAAAAAATGCAGGCCCAATAATCTAATTTTATTTTATTATTTAATTTGAAACATTAATACATGCAATAGTACCGTAATTGCCACGTACATATACCCGTCCGTTATTGAGAACAGGCTCTGTCCAACAGTAGTTTCGCCGATCTTCAGGCAGGTTGTCATGTGAGGCCATGGTCAGGACTTTAGCCTTCGATATTGTCTCAAATTTTTCCGATGAGGCCTTGGCTATTAACAGATCGCCATCGCCATCTAAAATAATGAGTTTATTATCTGCAGAAATCAAGGCACCGTAATCACCTAAATTTTCCTGCCATTTCAGTTCACCTGTTTCAAGCTCAATGCAGTGTAGCGGTTGGTCGCGACGGATACTGCCAAAACCATAGGCATAACCATCTATCAGAACGGCATTCTGAAAGGCCCAGTTCATCATAAAACGTTTTTCCCAGATAAGTTCTGGCTCTGCACCGGTTATCTTGATTACACGGGTTTGTTTCCTGTTGTGGTTGGCAGAGAGAAAAACTTTGTCACCAAAAACCTGAGGGTCATTACAGGTTTTCCACTCATATGACCATTGTAGTTTTCCACTGGCAACTTCAACGGCATGCAGAAATTTTTCACTGGAGAAGAAGGCCATCTTTGTGCCTTGCCAGTCAAATAAAACAGGGCTGGTAAGACCGCACATTTCAGCTTCACTCTTCCAGATAACTTCACCTGTTTTCTTATTCAATGCCACACCCGCTTTGCCAAGATTCAGAAGTAATTTTTCACCGACTATGGCAGGTGAACCGCAAAAACCCCAATTATTTACGGCTGACAGGCCTTGCTCAACAATATTGAGCTTCCAGATAACACGTCCGTCTTCCAGATTCAAGGCAAAGAGGTCACCCTCCCAGCTAAGGTTGTAGACAATGTTTTCATCGATAGTAGGTGTGGCACGGGGACCCGGCCATGCACGGTCAGCACATGGGTATGCATACTGCCATAGTTCTTCACCTGTTATTGAGTCAAAACAGTAGAGAATATCTTCATTCACAGTGTCTTGTCCGGCTATGACATGTTTGTTGCCGTTAGTAAAGAGTCTGTTTCCTATAATTGTAATAGTGCCGTGACCCATACCGACATGGGTTTCCCATTCAACATCAGGTGTGCCATTAAGAGCCTCTGCATTCCAGTTTTTTTCCATGGAGATGCCATTGCCTTGAGGTCCACGGAAACGGGGCCAATCTTCAGCAAAAGCTGCACTCGTCATAAGGGCAATAATAGCTATTACCCATATGAATCGACTTATTTTAAATGAGATCATTTTAATTCCTTCCATTGTAGAGGTGTTATTGTACAGCTAACAGTGCTGTTAAATCCGATGCGTTTTTTTGTGCCGCTAATACTGCAGGGGTATGTCCTGCTCTGTTTTTCTTTTTGCAATTTGCACCCTTTTCCACAAGTAGTTTCACATTATCGGTCCGCCAGAAATCAACGGCGATGTGCAAAGGTGTATTTTTTGCTTTGTCCTGCGCATTAATCTTTGCTCCATTTGCCAGCAGCATATCAATTAGTTCAACATTGCCCCAGGTTTTGGCAGCCATGTGTAAAGGTGTTTCTTTTTGTGAGTTTTTTGCTTTGACCTTTGCGCCTTTTGCAAGAAGCCTGTCAACTGCAATGAGATCATGCTTTAAGGAAGCCAGGTGAAGGGCAGTATTACCCCGTTGGTCTTTTGCTGTGACCTTTTTCATGTTCTCAATGAGGAAAAGGGACATTTTATGGTGGTTTAATGTCAGAGCTATATGCAGGGGTGTCTGACCCAGCTTGTTTTTCTGGTCCAGATCAGCACCTTTTTCGATCAATTTCTTCATAATTTCCAGATGATCAAATTTTGCCGTCATATGAACAGGAGTATTGCCCTGCATGTCTGCTATGTTGGGATTAGCGTTATTACCCAGAAGCATTTCTACACCTTTGATGCCTCCGTTACGGGCTATGGTATGTAATAGTGTGCGACCATTTGCGTTTGTGCTCTCCAGTTGCCCGCCGTGTTTTACGAGCAGATCAAGCATGGTGGCGTGTCCATTGTTGACTGCAAGGAAAACAGGTGAATGACCCGCATTGTTTTTTTGATTAACTGCTGCACCGTTTTCTATCATCTTTGCGGCTAACTCTGTGAGTCCGCCTGCTGCTGCAGAATGAAGCAGCGTTCCGCCATTCTCACTCACGCTGTTCTGATCAGCATTTTCCACAATAAGCTTGTCAACCAAAGATTTATGTCCGCCTGATGCAGCCTGATGCAGTATTGCAATGCCGGCTTTACTCGTGGGATTCACGGTGACATCTTTTTGAACAAGCAAATCAACCACTTCCTTAAAACCGCCATTTAAGGCAATCTGAATAGGAGTCTCGCGTCCACCGCCCCGGGAATCAATATCCACGCCCTCTACGATTAATGGTTTAACAGCCTCAACCTGACCACTTGCTACAGCTTTATGAAATGGAGTTGCATTTTGATTGTCTTTTGCCAAAGGATCCAGACCCTTGGATAAAAGGTAATTAACAATATCGACTTTACCGGAAGTAGCAGCCTTATGCAGTACAGATTCCATATTGTTCTCAAGAATTGTCAGATCAGCCCCATTTTCCGCTAAATATTTTACAATTTCTGTATGTCCCTGAGCGGCAGCGGCATTGATGGCTGTACCGCCGGCTTGGGATTCTTTATAGTTAATATCAATTCCGGCAGCCACTAATTTTTTAGAGATCGCCAAATGGCCCTGCCGGGCTGCATAAAAGAGAAAGGTACGACCGGGATTATCAATTATCTTAGGATCAGCACCGGCATCCAGCAGAATATCAAAGACTTCTGTATGGCCTGCGTAAACTGCAAACAATAGAGGTGTTTGCTGTTGGTTGTTTTTAATGGTAATATCTCCGCCTTTTTCAAGGAAATATTTCATTATTTCAACTCTGCCAAACCAGGCAGCCATATGCATGGGTGCGTTGCTGCTCTCATCTGCCTTATTAATAAGCGCAGGATTTGTTTCTACTATCTCTTTCACCTGATCAAAATGATCTTCGGCAATGAGGCCGGTTAAATCCTGTGCCTGTGCTGTGCCAATACATAGAGCGATCAAAGAGATGACGGTGAGTCTGTGGCGCCATCGATTCATGGGAGTACCTCCTACTAAGGGTTTTGTGCTGCAATCGGGAGAGAAACACCGATTACCTGAATTATCCAAATATGCAAACTTGAAAATACTAATTTTACAAATAATTTAAGTGCAATGTTAAAAATAATGAAATGTTTTGGGATAAGTATCTGATTCATATGATAAACTGTATGATTTAAGGGATGAGTCATATAAAGAATCCATTAAATTTTAGAGGATTCCTCCATGAGTACAGAGATATAGCATTTTTACCTTGGCATTATATCCGGAGGTCGGATGAATTATCCAGCCTCCGGATATAATGGATACGGAAGAGAGAGAGGAAAGTTTGAAGTGGTAGTCATTTTTTTTATTATCGATTGCCCTTCATTTCATATCAATGCAGACCAATTGACCAAATGAGTTCCTTACATAGAGCATGCCGTTGCTGAGTACGGGGTTGGTCCAACAGTGACATTGTTGCCGGTTGCCGTACTTGCTGTTGTCGGCCATGGGCAGGGGGCGGGTACTGGAAATGATATTCAATCCTTCAGGGCTGGCTTCAGCTTGTTATCGGCAGTTTAAATTGATA
>JAGLOF010000040.1 GCA_023139105.1 bacterium | reverse complement strand
CCATATACATTGGTGTACGGTCTAAAGCTTGGATTTCTGCGATTTCAAGAAATGCTGTTACCATTCTATTCAAGATATTCAACTCATCTTCTACAAGATAATTTTTAGCAATCTCAACCTCTTTTTTTGTGGGTATCTCGCCTTTGAAATTTGTTAGTCCGATATACTCTTTTGATGAATCTACTCTGCTATAAACAGTTTCGGCTGCTGTTTCTCCGTGAGATGCCCAGTGCATTTTATTTTGAATAGTTTCAAAAACCATTACAGATTGCTCTGTTTTTGGGTCGTAGTCGATACTTGTGGCATAAACATCTAAAACCTTACGCCAAAACACCTTTTCAGACGAACGAATATCGCGGATACGAGCCAATAACTCATCAAAATAGTTTCCGCCTCCTGTCGCTTTCAGTAGTTCATCGTTCATTGCAAAGCCTTTTATCAAATACTCTTTGATAAGTGCAGTTGCCCACTTTCTGAAATGAACACCTCTATGTGATTTTACTCTGTAACCAACCGAAATAACTACATCAAGATTGTAATGTTTTACATTTTTAGACTGTGTCAACCCTTTTACGGCACCGTGTTGAGTGGTTGTTCGGAAATTCCGAACAACCAGTTCTTCTTCCAATTCACCATCTTTAAATATATTCTTGATATGCTCGCTAATAGTTGCTTTAGACTTTTGAAAAAGTTCACCTATTTGAGCCTGATTTAACCAAACTGTTTCATTCTCAAAATGAGTTTCTATTTTGACTTCACCATCTTCGGTTTGGTAGATTATGAGTTGGTTGTTTTTCATTGAGCACCTACCTTATCTAAATTGATAACATTATCTTTTCCAAACCACTCGTTGGCTTTTGTAATGACATTTTATGATGGGGCATGAAAATGAACAGCTGAATTTTCTTTTGTACGAGTATAACAAACATAAAAGATTTTTTGAATTCTACTTAAAACGCTATCGGAATCATTTTTTATAAATAAGTTTTCAAAATTATATTTATTCCATTCCTGCAAATTGAATTACCTGCTTCACCTTCCGATAAGGTCCAAATGCAATGCAAATGATCTGGCAAGAAACCAAAAACCTCTGTTTCAAATGAGTACGTATTTTTTATGACAAGCCATGCATCCTTCAACTATTTCCTTGTATGGGAATAATATTGACCCTAAATTAGAAATACTGGAAAATTATTTTTGCCTTCGACACTTGTAGCAACTGAGTTAAAAGAGGCTTCCTCCGGGAATATAGGAACGGCGATAATTTGTCATTGTTTTGATTTGATACCTTCAATAATTTAATGGGCCACAGGCCCATTATACGGACTGCTCTATCATTGAAGCGTACTCTCGGGATTTTGTTGCTTCAGATCCACTCCCAATCGCTTCCATTCTGGTTCCAATAAATGTAACATGGTTTCGGACTCTTTAATCATACCGTGAAACAGGTCAAGAAAATCTGTATAACGATCAAGGTAGGCCTCATACCTGGCTGTCAAATCGCCTTTGGTTCGATAAAAATGAGACGGGGTATCTTGATACGGAATAATTTCAGCTTCAGCGAACTCAATCAGCTTTATATACTTCGACAGCATAATATCAAAATGATTGTAATACTTGGAAAGTTCAAACATAGTCGACACATCTAGCAACTGGATTCCGTCAAAAAACATCACCACCTGCCACATACTGGAATTAGGCAGCGCATGTCCCTCCAGCTTGAAATAGAGCGGTGTCTGAACTTGTCCGTCGGCCAGACCTATTTTCCATTGCTTAAAGGCATCCTCCATTACAGGACTGCGCCGGTTGGCACCGCCCAAGAAATATTCAATCTCCTTATGCAGACCCTGAATTAATTGTGCCTGACGTGCCTTGTCTTTCACTTTTTCACCATGAGCATTAAAGAGAAAAGCCAGATACACACCCAGAAAAACAATGAGCAATTCTGACAGCAGTCGAAAAATCAGTGAGCCTTTAAGCTGTTTCATGGTATACCTTCCGTATAAATTTTGACACATCAACATGTACATGGATTAAAAATGGGAGTAGCGTCACTCCAAACTCAGGTTTCGTGATACCGTATAAACTATACAAAATTTTTAACAATTATCAATACAAAAATGAATTATTATCAGCTGTAAAATGTTTCCTTATCAGGAATAGGTATAGACAAGGAACGCGAGGTTATATTCACACCGAAGTTTGATGCAGATGTGTTTAATTATTGATACTCGTCCTGCCAAATCTTGTACTGCTGTTTGGATAAATTGGATGTTGCCCGTTTAAACTTATTCAACAAATCATGTCGGTCTTCTTTTAAAAGCTGCTCCCGTATCATCCTGAAAGTAAAATTCTTAAAGTCTCTCAGTATTTCGGATAAATTCACACTTTCATCATCATAATATCATGCATGGGGCACAGCCCCATAAGCGCTAAGATAAGAAATATTTTTGATTCTCCATAATCTCTATTTTTAAAGATCTCTTTCTGGGTGGTTCCCTGAGATTTCTTGAAATGTCATTCCATCTACCTATTGATTTCTCTAAACTTATGTAGGGAGTTACGGTCCTTTGCAGCAAATGTAGCATATATTTTTCCTCTCTCCACAAAGAGCGGTTTCTATTTGATATTTTTACAAATCGGGTACCCCCAGGGGAAAAAAGTTTCTGCTTGAGAAATTAATGCCTCTACAACAAATGCTACAAATAATTTCCCCTGAAGCCAAGCCATTGAAGCATCCTTATCATTTTTTCTAAGATGCCCCAGCCCCATTATTGATTTTAAGCGCTTAAACACAAGCTCAATTTGCCAACGCCCGCGATACATTTCTAATACATCACTTTTCTTTATTTGCGTTCGTGCAACCGTTGTAAAAACAAAGATATACTTGGACGACTCTAGTGTTTCCGGTTTTATTCTTTTTATTCCATGTTTCTGTGCTTGGCGTTTAACTTTTTTCATTGCTCTTTGAGCGGCCTGGCTGCTCTTTTTTATTGCACATACTCTCCCTGTGCACTCCTCAAAAGTGCCGTTGTCTTTAACCGCTACATCCCAATCGCCAATTTCATTTGGCCCTAAGGTGCGTAAATGTTTCAACAGGTCAAACCGTTTGCCTGCTGTAGTAAGCAAAGGCAAGTTACTTAATGCAAAGCGAGTTAAAAGGTCTCCGTTGTTCCTTTTTACATAGAATATGCTTGGTCGCACTCCGTAAGCACGATCTCCGATTAACAAATCACCTTGGCTAATTGTAAAATTCTTAAAGCTTTCTCCCTTTCCGCGAGGATTGCTGATTAATAATTCATCACAACATAAACTTGGCAAATTGATAGAATAGTGAATCCTCCAGGATGAACCTGTGGGACCTGGTTCTTTTATTGCCGTTCCATCGATAAGACGTACATTCCATTGGTCATCAAATACTGTATCTGGTTGCCTTGTAATCCACTGTTTCATTATTTCGGTATTCATCCATTGAAACCAGGCAGTAGATTTTTTTAATCGATCCATTATTGCAACATCGCTTAAGCTAATGATGCCCCCTTCTTTGGCCCGAACTGCTGTTTCCCTTAATGAACATCCTTCTGCCAAGTGAATTAGTAGCACTCGCAAAAGAATTTCTGCATTCGGGATTTTCCTGCAACGAGTAAGTGCACCTAGTTTTTTTGCCTGTTGGGCCCAGCCTTCCGGTAAAAAATTAAGTAGAAATTTAAAATCATTCTCAAGATTGAATTCTTCTTGCATTTCTCCTCCATTTGTGTTTTATTAAATATAACACAAAATGAAAGAAAAGTCAACTTCTTATCTTAGCGCTTATGGGGCACAGCCCCAGGGCGATCAAGAATCATATTCAATGATTAATTTGGGACGTTTATTTTTCATACCATTTTCCCGGGTAAGAAAAATATAACAGTTTCCCACACGGGGCACGTTGACTTTGGCCGCAAATAAAAAACCGCCATGCTTCACATTATTTTTCAAAATACGGTCAACCGATGCCCGAATATCAATATTCACCACGTCGCCCTGGTATAGGACTGAACATTGAAATTCAGACGATGAATAAACCTGAGGCGCTGTACTAGGTTTTATTGTGGTCTCACTCCAGGTGGATGTGGTGAACTCTGTGATGTATACAGAAAACGGATCCCATACTGTGGAGGGCTGTGCTGTGCAGTAAAATTGAATATAGGCGTTCTTAACTGTTTTTGCCCTTGCCTGTATGGCCGATCGGATATCACCGAAATAAATGGCTGTAGCGTAGAACTGATATGCCGCCCAATCCCCTGCAATCCAGCCATCAGTGCCAATATAATTGAAATCCTGACTGTTCTCCTCCGTCCAGGAATCATAGCCGTTGACGCTGAAGTTGTTATTCAGGTAGATGGAAGCGTCTTTTACGGCATATAGGGTATCCGCCTTGACTTCAGCTTGGGTGGGATTGGCGTCATCATCACCAAAGGGATTTAAGGAGGCATCACCCTTGTTGCAGGTGAGGGAAGTAATGAACAGGCAAAAAATGAAGGGAAATATCCTCCATGGCTGGATGTTATTTGAAGTGTTCATGGTTTCTCCCGATTTTTGAACTTAAATAAGTAACTTCGCCCGGGAGCAAAACCCTTAGGCGATAAAACATGGTACTATTGCCGAATCCATACACCATCCCCGATAGTCAGATGTCGCTTATTGATTCTTTTTACAAACCACGATTGTCTCCCTTTGGTCTGGGGATCATACATGATAAAATATCCATTTTTTACAGTATAGTACCCCCGCTCACTCTGTTGACCCTGGGTTGAGCCCGAGAAGTTATTGGGATTGTAATCTGTCGACACATAAACGGTTATTTCTACATATCCCCAGCCATTGCTTCCAATGGGATCAAGGCGCATCACTGTGGAACGGCTGTAACTGAGAGCGCCCATGGATCGGCCGGAGGCCATTTGCCATCGTCCTGCAATCAGTTGTTTTAAATTTTCATCAGTTGTAAAAGGGACACCCACCCGACCAAAGGATTCGCCATTGATAATTATTGTATTGCCAGCCAGGGTGAAGCGAACAGAATTTTGACTTCCATCATCATAGTACAGGTGAATGATGTTTCCGGTCACTTTAAAGCGCCCTTTGGTATAATTCCAGCCGAATTCTCCAAGCCTAATGGTATAGTGTGTTTTATAGGTGAACCTGCCATCTGAAGTAAATTGCCATCCAGAATATCCAGCCTCCCATTCACTGTAGAACTCGGGTGGCAGTTTATCCGGGCTTGTTTGTTTTGAACTTCTGTGAGTTGATTTTGTCTGATCTTGACTTTCTTTTAATTCACGGTAACTGACTGTCTCTTTTTGTGGACTTTTAAATAAGAAGGAGAACCTGCGGGAGTATACCGTATTTCCAAAGCGAAGACGTTTTAGTGGCCCCGCTGATTTAAATAGATCGTACTTGATGTTTCGGTGATGACCCTTATCATTAATGAGAACAACCACAGAATCACTGAGAATTTTGTATTTCCCGTTTTCTTCAGTGTCGCTGAGAATATACTGATATGACTTGTTTGAACGAAAACAGATTTTATCACCATTTAAATTCCTCCACTCACCGACGAGGGCGTTTGTTTGTGCACCATGAATAGTACAAGCCAGGAAGATTAGGATTGACCAGATTCTCATTTTTAGAGACATAATGTTTCTCCAGGAGTAAAATCGCGTCTTCAAGGTAAATATATACAATGATAAAATATATGTCGTTTATTCGCCGGGGCGAGCCCCGGCCTACATGGCTGTTTCTTTGACCAATTAAATCGAGTGATCCTTGACGGCATAAATTGTATCAGGTCTGACTTCAGTCAGTTTGAGTTCACCGTCTTCATCGGCAAAGGGATTCAGTTAGGTATCGACTTTGTTGCATGATTTAAAAGCTACAAAAAGACATCAAATGAATACTAATATTCTCCGGTTAGGGAATCTATGATTATAAATATGAATGATCATGTTTCCTCTTCTTAGTGAAAAGCAAGGAGAAATTCTCTGCAGTAATGAATCATATAGTACGGGGGGATAAAAACCACCCTACAAGACTTCTGACAGAACATCCTTTAATAAGAATCCCTCGATATCATCCTCGAATTGCCCAATAATTAAACCAGATATTATATTACGTAAACTCAGTTTAAAATTTTATCTGCCCACCACTCCCCAGCTTCACTTGCTAGCTTATATATCGTACCTAATCCACCACTTTTCGATTCTTGATGGAAATTCCCCCAACTTGTTGGTATTTCACCTTTAACAATCTGAGATACTCCCTCTAAAGTTCCAATTATTGCTGAGCTTGCATTGTTTAAATATTCACTTGGCTGAATGAGTTCCATATGTTTATGGTATTTCTCAGGAACAATCAATTTTGAAAGACTAATCACTGCATCAGCAATTACTATATAAGGATTCGCCGAAGTTACATAGATTAATGAAACATTAGTCGAAAGTGCAGCATCAAGAGCTTTTCCTGAGTATGTGGCTACTGGTGAATCTCTATACTCAGTATACATAGTATAACCCACCAAGGCTGTCCCAAGAACCCCAACATTTTGGTTAAAGCCAGATTTCGACTTCAAATTCTTCATTTTCTTTTCGTTATTGCTTAATTGGTTTCTGCTCAATTTAACTTGTTTTCTTGTCGAACCACCTTTCTTTACTGCTTTTCCCCTACTCAATTTTCTTAATCGTTTTTTTAATTTGTTTTTCGATTTTCTATAACTTCTACGACTGGCTTTTATTTTACTAGCCGTGGAAGCAATCTCTTCGTTATTAGCTATTGCTGTTAATGATGAGTCAATCGTATTTAATGTGTCAACTACAGTCACAGCAGCATCTGCCGCTTCTTCTATATTATTTATTTCAGGTAAACCTGAAATGTCTGTATCGCTGTCACACTCTTTTAACCCAAACAGATCAATATTATTGACAGGATTATTTACCGTATAAGAATATAAATTGCCACAACTATCAACACTAAAATACATTTCATTAATTTTGTCACAAGAAATCCAAGAAATTATGCTGATATTATAATACCTATACTGGAAATAATAAAACCCCGTCTCTTCATCCTTCTCTTTCCCGCTATAACGATACCGTTTCATCCCAAACTCACTGGAAGCACTCTGTTCATGATAGGCCGTACCGCCATAGGGGAAGTACTCCTCGTAGGAAATAAAGCCCCCTTTCCCATCCAATTCAGAGACAGCAGAACCCAAATGATCGTTGAGCAGGAAACGTACTTTCGGCTTTGAATGATCAGATTCACCTTCATCCACAGTTCGTGTCTCAAAGAGGGCAACCCGTTTCTGATCATCCATCACATGCAGCGTCTCAACCTCCTTCTCCACCCGGCCATTCCGAAATACCCGGCTTACCTCAAAATCACCCAGATAAACCGTCTCTTTCTGAATCACCCCATCTGCTGTGATCACCTTGCGAACCCGCATACCGTCTGCCCCATAGACGTAATAAAAACGCTCATGGTTATTTTTATCAACGGAGACCATCTGATCCTTAAAATCCCAATTGAGCGTATTTAGATGAGAGAAATTAACATGATTCCCGTGGGTATCCAGATGATAATCAAACTCATAATCTCGATCAGGCCCCAGGTAAGAATGAAGGAGTTGATTGTTTTCCACCCCGCATTCAAAATGCCGCTGCCAGCTGCCGCCATGTGCTACATGCCTCACCTGCAGCATGTTACCCGCAAAATCATACGCGTACTTTCTGGTGTAGCGGCGCAGAGCATTCAGATCCGACTTCTTATTTTGCTCTGTAATGAGCACAGGATCTGAATTCCCTTCCGGAACAGTGTTCCCCTTCAGCTCCCTTCCGGTGGCCTCAGTTAACCGATATAAGGCATCGTAGACATAATCCTTATTACCATCCACCACTTCACTGTCATGATATATTGTCTTCGCCTGCAGGTTTTCAATGCCGGTTATATTGCCGACACAATCATAATGGTAGATATAATCCTGAAAAAACGTATCACCATTGAGAAAATGGGATTTAAACGATTTGAGCGAAATCAATCTAAAATTATTACTATCATAGGCATACTCTGTGTGCACTCCGTTACCTGTCTTAAAGTGGAGGCGCTGACTTTTGGCATTATACGTAATACTTTCAACAATCTTTTCATTCTTACCGTTTCTGCCGTGTTCAAGACTTACAGAATAGAGCAATCCCCGGTCATTGTAGACTGGCGTTGTCACACTTCTATCCGGTGTCACAGAGCGAACAACCCGGTTCAGGGCATCGTAGCCATATGCAAACTCATTTGGAACTCCGGCAAGAAAAACAGGCTGCGGCATTAAGGACCAGTCAGGCTGCTCCTTATAATCAGCAACTATTTTCTGCTGTCGAGAAAGCAGGTTACCCTTAAAGTCGTAAGCAGTGAAACTCGTTAAACCAGAGGCATCATATTGCCGGATAACCTGGCCTCTCAGATTATCAGCTTTTGCATCCGCTTCTGATTCGCCGTATTCAATTTTTTCTGACAGCCATCTCCGGCCCTCCTCAACCCGGATCACCCACAATTCCACGGGCCGGTTCAACACATCATACGTTGATTGGATGAGATGATTGCGGCTGTCCCATTTTTTAACCTGATTGCCAACCGAATCCAGCAGCATCCACCGTTCGCCTGAATCCATCTGCCAGCGGTGCAGGATATTTCCAGCCAGATCATACTTGTGCCTGAACGCAATATTGCCTCTGGGATCAATCATGGAAAGCACATTACCCTGAATATCATATTTCGTCCAGGTTTTATACAATCCAAACATCCGGTCATCATACGGGGAGTGAGTCTCAGCCAAAATTGCCCGGTTATCTTCAACCTTGAGGAAGGTGCGGCCCAAGGTGTCGAGATACACGACGGTCGGAGTGTCTGCATGCTTGCGTGTCTTTTCGGCAGCCTGCCGTTGCCGGCTGTTTTCAGATGCAGACATTCTGGTGTTCCAGTCACTTTCCAGAACTGTATCGTTTGCATCAAAGACGGTCTGCTGCCAGGGATCAAACGTAGTGCGTGTCAAAGTCCCGTCCGGGTTGTCGGTTCGAATCACCCGGCCCAGAGTGTCGTACGTCATTTCTGCTGATACACCCTGCAGCACTTCCGGTTCATAGTTCAACCGGTCTGCGAAAAACGGCTCATACTGTCGAACAACCCATCCTTTATTATTAAACACTTTCCAACCGGAGACGACCCAGCGATCATCTTCAGCCCGGGTCTTAGTCTGAAGTTCCCGGCCAAACCCGTCAGAAAAAACTCGCGTCTCCATCCAGCGTGGATCTTGATTTTGAGCATGATGTTCTTCCCTTGCTTTCACATGAGCCCAGACAGGCTGACCATCTTTAACAAAGGCATCTAAATCATACTGGATATAAGTAGAAGCCGATTCATCGCCATCTGCGTCATGCTGGATCATATCCCCGACAGCTTCTCCTTCCTTGCCCATCACAGCCGTCTGCACCACAAATCCTAAAGCGTCAAATTTTACTTCAGAACGGTTGCCGTTGAATTCTGTGATCAGAAACGGACTTAAGGCCAAATAATCGTTTTCAGAGGTTACCGTGTTGTCCAGAGGATCGCTGGTTTTAACTGGTAAGAAATCAAATGTGTCATACACAATATTGCTGGTATGGCCCAGAGGGTCCATCTGAGCCATGGGAAGGCAGTAACGGAAATCATCATAATCAGTCCGCTGTGTCTGCACCCACCAGTGATCTGAATAATCACTATACTCACGGTATCCTGCCCGAATCAAATCTTCACGACTGACTTTATCTCCGAACGTACCAGACCGAAAACCCGGTTTAAAGACCAGCGACTCAGATCGGGTGAGTAAACACCGTTTGCCGATTCGCCCCAAATCCAGACCGACAAATCCATCTCCGTCAAAATAATTCCGCATATGAGAAATCAGTTGATGTCCGGTAGAAAGAATCAAACCTGCAACTTGATCAAGCTTAATTCTAGTTTCTTCTGCCCGGTTCTGATCTCGTAATTCAAACTGCTTTGATTCATACTGTACACCGATGAACCAGTTACCGAACAGAGTACTTTGATTAATTATACTGTTTTCCGTCAGAATGATGTGTGACCGCTTCTGCTCATCAAATTCCGGATTGCCCCGTCTTGGATAGGCAATACTCAGAGATTTCAGCACATTGCCATAAACATCGACCTCATGCGTCAATGTATGGGCAATACGCGGATCTTCAGGATTTCTCTCGTAATGTGCAGTCAAACTTTCAAGAGGGGATACAAAATAAATACCATAAGGACCTCCACCCTTTTTACGGTGACAGATTACCTGATACCCATTCTCTGTAACAACATAGGGATGTGATTCCTTTTCCGTGCCATCAATCGCGTAGGTCTCGGTGCGGAGTACAGAGCCTCGTAAGGCCCGCCAGGCTTCGAAGGATGAATCTCCCTTATCAATCCGGTTTTCCACGATCCAGGCATCAGCATCACCTGAATAATACTCTTTTCGGATTTTTTGTAAATATTTTTTCTCATCCACATAAATTCCCGGATGAAACCAGGTTTTGGTCAAAATAGGCGGAATCTCTTCGGCCTGTTTGATCTTGCTCTTTTTACTCTCCTGAACCGATGCGCCCAGAATCTTGTGTACTTGTTTCTGATCGTGAACAAACTCATGTTTGAAATCTGCAAAAAATTCCGTGTCAACTTGATCCGTTCGGCCAAACCCCCGGAATTCCCGTTCTCTGCCGTCATAATACCCGTGATGATATGCATAAGTAGTGATCAGTCGAGTTTGCGAAATATGATCAATCGCTTCAACTTTAGACACCACCTGCACAGGAAAGGGTAAATGCGTCAGCCAGGGCTGTCTGGCTTTGTAATCCGCCTTCCAGTAGACTGTGGACGGGCTATATTCCACAGCAGTTGTGGAGCCGAGGTTATTACTGATGACAGTCAGCAGATTGGGTTTAACGCCACCGGTAAAATCAAGATATTTATAATGACTGCCCTGCATGCTGCCCGGTGCAAATGTCCAGAGCACCCCAGAGGTGCCATTGCCCTTCATGTCTGCCAGTCGCACCGTGCCAGGCAAAGCAGGCGGCGTTCCGTGAATCACCTTGGTTTTCCGGCTCCACCCGTTTCCACTCAGGTTTTTCCAGACTTTAATATGGTCAAACGCCACATACACCAGGTCAGCACTGCCGTCGCCATCCACATCACTCAGAAACAGACGCCGGGTATCATACTGCCCACTGGGCATATTATGATCTGACAGATCAGGCGCATCAGTCATCAGAATTCGCTGGCCCCATTTTCCATGCCCAAGGTTTGGCCAGTATTCAATCCGTCTGTTATGAATGGTCACAATATCCTGCAACCCATCACCGGACATATCTGCCAAATGCACATGGGGATCACTGAAATAAACATCGGGAAATACCTCAGCATCCTGAATGCGTCGGACCGGTTTGGGGGCATCAAATTCGCGCCCGCCCTTATTTTTGTAGAGGACAAAACTTCTCTCATCTGTTTTCAAAACATCGGTTAATCCGTCGCCTGTCAGATCAACCAGTCGTACATTGGGATCTTCAAATGAGAACTCCGGCGCCCGGGGATAGGGCCTGAACCGCTCCCATTCGCGTTCCTCACCGTATGTGGTTTCATAATACCCGGAGCGAACACCGCCGGTCACCAGTAAATCGGCCTTGCCGTTTCCGTTCATATCTGCAAACTGAACACCTGTCTGTTCCAGTCGAACGTTTGCTGGTGCAAATCGCATGGACTGAGGTCCAATAAACTCTCCATCTCCAATATTCTTCCAAAACCGGGTTCCGTAGCGTCCGGTATGAATCACATCGGGTAGTCCGTTGCCGGTCAAATCGATCAATTCATAATTGGGATCATTGAGTGCTTTGTCAGGTAGTGAACCGGAGGGGGCACACAGGTTCTCATATTTTCTAAACTCCGGCCAGAATTCTGTATATCCGAATTCAAGAGGCGGAAAACATTGGCTTTCACCTTCCCGGTGACCGCAAAGCAGAACCGACGTCAGCATTGACAAATTGGAATAATCTTCTTTCGGATTGAATTCAATATCTTTATTATAGGTCAGGCGATAACTTTTAATCAGATGAAAGACATCTTTAGTCTTCTCATCACGAACCTTCATGAGAATACGGCTGCATCTGCGTGCAGTTCGTATTTCAAATCCTGCTTTATAGGTTGAAAACCGGTCCGGCCTGAATCCCCACTTCTCCGTACCCTTACCGGGTTTCAGACTCCCATCTTCTTCATACTGTCCATAATCCAGTTGTATCTTTATAAAGTACTGATCTGCAGAATCATCGGCATCCCGAAAATTCATGTAACGAATTTCTGTGAGGTAAACCTGATTGTAAGTGTGTGTTTTCTCGGTTCGTTTTACTTGTGGATTATCGTAGGCATCCGGTTTGTTGTCACGATCATATAGATATTCAATCACATTGCCACAGGCATCTTCTGTTTTGGTAAGCAACCATTGAAAGGTTTTGCGATGACCTGCATTTTCCACATAAACCTGCCCCATATCTGACCCGCCATAAATGGATTTGACATTGCTTTTACTGGTGACTTCCCACCAGACGGCACCATCGGATTTCCGGGTGATCTGAAGGATTCGAGCCCACAGCCCTTCGGTACGGGGTTGATATTGTTTGTAGGAATGATTGTCATCAAGGTCATCGGAGTGAACCATGACCAGGTCTTCAGCGCCCGAGAGTATAAAAGTATCCTCATCCTGGTATTGGGGAACACCTGCAGACGTTTTTCTGGAAACGTTGGGTATGCCCAGGTTCCACCCCAATCCAAATGGGCCGTTACCGGCGCCTGTGGAGTAGCCCAGCGTCAATTCCGGCTGAAATCCGTTTCGGCCCGGCGGCACTTGAATGGGTACAGAAAAATTGCCTGTGCCTGTGTGCAGATCTGGCTGGAACTTTTCCCCCATACCGCTGATTGCACCCCCGCCCTTGGGCAGGCTGATGACTTGATCAGAGACGCCAGATTTATTGGTATTGCCACTGGCTGTTGCCTGTGCTTCATGGGGATTGATTAGAGAATCCAGTAAGGCCGTACCGGTCGTGGCGGCAACGGCCCCTTTGGCGGTTTTGTCTATAAATTCACGACGGGTAATTTTTTTCTCATTTTCAGCCATAATAAGCCCTCTCTTTAGAAAACTTATTTATGGGGTGCGAAGTTTACTGGAATATTCTATCGCCAACCAGACATCGAGCAGCGATTCTGGCGACCATTTCCAACCCGATTCTCCATCGGGTTCACGGATAAAACGGACTACCCATTCTGCAACAGGTGTTTCCTTGTTTCTGTCTCCCCAGAATCCGTTTTCGAAGCTGAGAATTCCATTATCTTCATCTGCGGTTTTTTGGATTGAGCCGGTCTGATTATAAGAGTCTTTACCATCATTCCAAATCAGCGTAACATCAATTGCTCCTTCAGGCAGGCTGTCAGGAGGGAAGAATACGACACTCGCATCCCTGCATTTAAAATCTTCTTCATTAAGCGGGAATGCGTATCGACTGATCGGGAAATGGAGTTCCAGGGTATCTGATTCTTCGTCATTGGTAAAATAGTAGAATTCATCAGGATATTGATACCGGGCGGAAAACATTTTCATGACAGCAAAGCTGTCAGGGTTAGCATTCCTGTATGAAATATATTCGTGGCTGACAAGTGATGCCAGCTGAGGATCAAATTGTGATGTAAACGTAATGACAAACTTTACATCACTGATGGTATGAAGGTCAAAATTGTTTGTACTGCGGGGAATATGCAGAGTCCACTCTGTAGCTACTCCGGTATTTTCAAAAAGACTCAGTTGCTCCGGTGGTGGTGAGAAGACCATTCGATCTTCCCGTATAGAATAATTGGAAAGAAGCATGGTCTCAGTTTCATGAGTTTTTAATGTGTCATAATAGGCGCCATGTACACGCCATCTGTTATTCTCATTACTCAATTGATCGCTGGATACTTCAGATGTAATCGGCAATCTGACCATAGAGTAGATGCCGTTTGAGAACGTACCATGAATGCCGGTTGCGGGCAGCAAACCTTCTATAATGAGCTCCACATTTTTTATTCGGCAATTATAAGCCCCGGGATAAGCTCTCGCAACCTCACCTAATGTAGTGGCAAAACAAAGTGTGTCCGAATCGAGGAATTGAAAAAACTGCATAGGGCGAGAGGAAGCAAGGGAAATTACATGTTTAACTGGGATCTCTTTCTGCTGAATATTTACAGCACGGTCATATTCAAAGGACTCAATGTCACGCAATAAATAATCACCGGCAAGCAAACCCGACAATTCATTGTGTGAATAATCGAGCCGGATCTTATGTATATTACGTCCTGTCTCAAAATTATAGGCGTGCTCCATCAATAATCCCAATTCAATGGCTGAATTTAAATAACTTTGTGATAGTGCTTTAACTGAACTGGCCAGTTTGTACCAAAGTTCTGCATTGAACTCCTTATTCTGCAGATAATCGAGATTATTTTGTGCATAACTAAGTTGTAAAACAGCAAGATCACCCTGCAAAGCGGCAATCTGTTGATTGATTTTTGAGACGTTAATTTGTAAGCCAGCGGCTTGTTCGGCTAACTGGGCTTGTTGATAAGCATATCTTGCCAGCGTTTTCTGATCCCCTAAATAGGCTTGCGTTTCCATATCATTGGCTATGCCGTTGGCCATACCTGCAATTACACCAATCACACCGCCCGATATACCACCAGAAATCATACTAGAAGCAATATTCACTACACCTCTACTCATTTGATTATTTATTGCCTCAATTTGCGCCTTTGCTGCTTCTCGTTGAATCTCAGCAGTTTTCTTATTCATTTTTGATATAACAGTATTCCAAGCAGCTTGTTCAACCTTGTATTTCTCCACTAGTTGATTAAACTTGTTTAATCCAACAGATTGAACCAACTGATTTTGAGAATAGGTTTCATTTTCTGCGCTTATTCTAAAATTCATATATTCTCGCTCAAGCTGAATGGCATGCTGTACAAAGTCCTTTGTTACATTTTGTAAATAGTTATATCGCCATATAGGAAGAATCTGGTCTGTATAGCCCAGATAGTTAATATGATATTCTGAATTCAATTTAAGCATATTGCTCAGCGCTTCAATATGATAAACCAGCATCATGGGATTGGTTGCTTCAAACATTTTATCCATATCTGCAAAATCATTTAAGCTCAACGATTTAAGAACCATTTTTGCACCTTGAAGTGAATATTTATCTTCATGTCCTTCATTTTCGAAAAGGCTAGTGTTCAATTGTTCTTCTAAGGATATAGAACCAGTGGTGACAGAAATAGCATCAATTTTGGCACTCAAGTATTCGTTGGCTGATTCAAGAAATTCGAATATACTAAGCATCTCAAACCGCAATTTTTCTGCATCTTTACATTTTTCAAACAAAGGGAAATCACTTTCCATAATATATGTATATAGAGCTCTAGCACTGTCTCTCAAAATCTTTTCATCAGGATCTCTATATGATCGTTTATACAGCTCATTGGCCCACGCTAAATACAATTTTGCATATTTAAGCCATAAAACCCGAGTCTCAATTAATCTATTAAGACAAATAAATTGAGAAGCCTGTCCATAAAAAATCTCAGCAATTTCATAGTTATTCAACTTGAAATTTGCATCCGCAATACAAAGCGGTATAACAAATTCATGGATATATATCAAATTTGATGCAAATCTTAATGGAGACTTACAATCCTCCTCTTCAAGGATAAGATTGCACAAGTTTATTTCTGTGATTCTATCAAGGCATTGATTATTTATAACATTGTCGAGAACTCCTGAAGGGAGTTGTTGACTTTCGGGCAGTTGTAGAAGTGCTGGCAATTCTAATACTCCACTAATCTCATCCACTGCTTTATCACCCATTTTGCTCATACCATGCATTATTCTTTTAATTGCCCAAGGATTTCGCATTACACTTTGTGTGTTTTTGTCAGCACTATCCACAACAGTATCTGGCTGATCAAGTTCCATATTTGGAGGAACCTGATTACCAATATTTAAATAATCGCAAATTTTTTGATCCGCATCCTTATATGCAATTACGGACAAAACATATTCTTCATGGAAAAAATACTCATTGGCTTCAGCAAGTTTGGCTTGTATTTCCCTTACCTTCTGTTTATTCATTAATGCAGTCAATGTTTCTTCTCCACCACTGTTATTTAGATATACTTCCCAAACTTCGCCTTTACTAGCATCAATGATATCTGATAAATAGTCACCATTCATATCTAGTAACCAAACTTGTTTTAAAGCAGCTGTCGGGATTCCCAATAATTTTTCTATCTTTATTCTATGCAATTCTTTAAGGTCGCTAGTGGTACTAAAAATTTTGGGATGATCAAAACCACCGCCAATATTTAACCAAACCATCCAACCATCACCACTCGCGTTCGCTTTTATTAAATCTGGTAGATTGTCTCCATTCATATCAACAAGATCATATACAATACTCAACAAACTTGTATAATCCAGTGGATAAAGAGAAATAGTGAAGCAGCGATTTTCTTTATCAGAATTTCTTTTTGCCAACCATGTATCTTCTGGGAAATTATTCCATTTTTGTGGAAAATCAAACCCACTCCCATTATTATATGCAACCCAACAACCTTTATTAGATATAGCAAACAGATGGTCAGGTCTTCCATCACCATTCATATCTTTTGTAATTTCCATGAACTTACTTCTCTCATGCCTGCATAATGCCCCATAATAGGATGCATCATGAAACTGATAAAAGAACTCATGATTAAAATTGTTTATTCCGTTAAATTGCCAAGCTCTTTTTTGGTTGCTAAATCCCCCTTTATTTGTTGATTCATTATAGTACCCTAAATATACATCCCACCATATTGTATTATTATTTTTTTGAGCGTATATAAAATCAGGTATATTATCACCATTTATATCAAAGGTATCAGCTATCCATTCATTTCCATGAGATTCATCACCTCCCGTTGTTTTTCTTTGTTCTGCATAAGCAATAAATGGATATTCGCTACTTTTATCCCACTCCCAATCAATCACATCACCGAAACCTGAATGATTCATTCCAATATTCAAAGCAACTTTCCAATTGTTATCATGAATAAACACCAGATCTGGATAACCATCACCTGTCATATCGCGGACTGTCCTAATCGTTTTTTTACCACTTGAATAAGCCAAATCATCTGTAACACCTCCCAAATAGGTTTTTAAAATAGGGCTGAAACTCCAAACAGCATCCTGACTGAATCCGTTTCCATTATTATAAAAAACACTCCACCCATCATCCCAAGAACTTTCATCTGCAACAACATAATCAGGTCTATTATCATTATTTATATCAAATAGAGATCTTCCAACCTGTCCCAAAGTAAGTTCCCAGCTCTCCAAAACATCTTGTCCTGAATTTACACCAGGTGGTTCCCAAGGTTCAACTGATTGAAATCCCCAGATCTTATCTTTTTGGGCCTCTAAAATTTGTATTTGCAGATCATCTGCTATTTGCTTAAGGTCGCTTGCCCGATAATACATATTTTTGTATGTATAAAAATTCTCAGGAAATTCGATATCCTCAACTACTTCCACCTCATCACTACTCTCTGGTATTTGAGGTGGAATATTTTCAGGATTGGGCAGTAGCTTCTTTCGTCTTTCTAGTAAATCCGTCAAAGAACTTTTGGGTGGAAGCGTTGATTTTCGCCCCTTTCTACCTTTAATTTGTAATCCATCTTTTTTTAAACTTTTCAAACCCAACAGGGCTTTTTGTAACTCAACCTGGCTTTTATTCAACTGTTCCTCAACCCTATCAACCTTTTGAAAAGCGATTTTCTTTCTTAAATCAAACGTCGCTCCCCACATATGCGTGGGAGAAAACCCAGGTTCATCCACCCAGGCGTACCTGAACTGATGCCCCAACACTTCTGCCTGCACACCAAAAGCATTCTGATATTCATAATCCGTATATAAATATTTCTCACCCCGGTACGTCGTCGCC
>JAGLOF010000004.1 GCA_023139105.1 bacterium | reverse complement strand
GTTCCCGCTGATGTTTGATGAGGCTGTTGCGATGCCTCTCCAGATGTTTTATGGATTAATAACGTCACATCAACATACTGTGTGCATCTGTGGAGATCTGCTCCGCAGATGATACGGATTATCGCAGAATAGATTACTCCGGCAATATAACTTTGTGGTTTCTATGTCGACTCATGTTAACCGAGTCAAATAATACCCACTCAATTCAATATAGCCTTATTAAAGTTCCAAACACCAAATAATAAGTTCCAAGTTCCAAGTACCAAATAACAAATAACAGTTTTATGTCAACAAATTAATCTAAGATGGAATTTGAGCACAGATTCAGACGTGGAGTTTATAAGTTGGAATTTGAGATTTATTTGGAATTTGGTACTTGTTATTTGGTGTTTGAGATTTGATGGTGTGTATTTTGGAACTGCATGACATTTAATTATAAAAAAAAGGCTGACCAGATGGTCAGCCTTTTTTAATTGCGATGTAGTGATTTTTAGAAACCCAGAGCTAATGAAAAACGATTAAAGCTACCCAGGTATAGATGACTGACAAAGGCATAGTCCAGCATAAAAGTATATGCATTATTCAATTGGTAACGAATACCGCCGCCAAAGGTCATCATATTATCATCTTCACGGGTTTGATAACCGGTTCTCAGCATAATCAGATCTTTTAACAGACCGACTTCCAAGCCAATATGCCAGGTTGGCTCGTAATCAGCATAATCGGAAAAATCTACTGAATTTGTTACACGCAGATTCTCGCTGTTAAGCAGATCTATAGCCATACCAATACGCATCTCTGTTGGCATAGACCATCCTTCGGTTCTAAGGTCAGTCCATACATCATCGGGATTGGAACCTTCTGTCGGGTAAGGGTCTGTCCTGAAATCCGTATCACGACCACTCATTTTCAGTTTTGAGCCAAAATTGGATAGTGTCATACCAATTTTCAAACCGTGGAAATTGGTAGTATACTGAGTCCCGATATCCATGGCAAAACCTGTTGCCGAGGAGTTACTGATTTTTTCCTGGATATACTTGACTGTGATACCGGCACTGAAGCGATCTGTGATCTGGTTGGCCCAGGTCAGACCTGCGCACAAATTATTGGAAGAGAATGTCTCTCCCGTGCCAGATGGATGCTCCCAGTTGGTTACAGCCATTTCGTCCATGGTCAAGCCTATAACTGAAACACCGATTTGACCGAATCCCGGTAATCCGATGACAGCACCCACAAAAGAGAGCTTGACGTCAGCGATCCAGCTTACCTGAGAGAAACCTAGCTGAGTACCCTGGATCTTTGCGATACCGGCCGGGTTGTAATATAGAGCGGAAATATCATCCGCCTGTGCAACAAAGGCTGAACCCATGCCCTGTGCACGGGCACCGATTCCAATTTTCAGAAATGTTGCTGCTGCGGTTCCCTGATTATTAAATTGTGCGTATGCGCCGGTAGCCATGGCAAGCACAACGAGATAGCAACATATAGTTAAAAACTTTTTCATCTTATTCTCCTTGTGACTGTGTGTGTCCCTACTTCTCTGCATGGCCATTTACTTAATGATGGCCATCTTACCAACATGCTCACCAATTCCAGGTGCGTCGATGTGGTAGAAGTAGATGCCAAAAGCCACTTCCTGGCCATTGCTGGATTGGAGTGTCCACTTATCCAACGGCGTTCCGTTATCATGATGAATTGTATTGATCAGGTCGCCGGCCATATTGTAAATACGGATTGTACACTCTGGTGGAAGATGATGGAACTGTACTACTTTTTCAATGCCATAAGCACCAATTTCAAATCTTGATGATACTACAAAAGGATTAGGAACAGTAGTAATTTTTTTGAGATCATTTTCAACAACATTGGCTGCTGTTTCTTTTGTAGTAGAGAATGAATATACATCACTCTCAGTGTAGACTTTATTGGTTATGACAGTGATCTTGTCGCCAACTGCAGGGGCAGTAGTTACATTAAGTTTAAATTTGAATCCAGAGTAATTATCCAGAGCTGCATCTGCTGCATATGGAGTATGGTTCAGCATGATCTTTTCACCATGATCATATACCAGGTTGTAATCACCGCGATCTTCCCATATAACACAGATTTGCTCTCCGGATGTAATGTCTGTTACCTTGTAATTGGATTCAGAATCTGGTTCACCATAGCCCAGAATATTCCAGAGTGAGAAAATTGTATAATTCTCTGAAGTGAATTCAAACTCATAATCATGATCCGGTGCAGGAGGAAGATTGTAGTAGCCGTCAGCTTTCAGTTCATAATCTGTACCGTAAGTAGCTCCGGAGCCTGTAATTGATTTTGCGCCTGCTGCTACTGGCGGAACTTTGAGTCCAAGGCCATCAAAGAAGGCTATATTGTCATCATCTTCATCATAGAAGGGCCAATTCTTCAGTTCATGCCCGTCATTATTTACGACAACCTCGCCTGTTGTTGTATTGGTTACTGTGAAACCGTCAACTGCGGCGGCCACTGCATCCTTGGCAGGCAGAGCTGAAGTTTTTGACAGAACTTGCGTATCCATTGCCTTGGCTGCAGCAGCTGCTGAGAAGGTGATGGTGTAGTTTGCGTCCATAAGTCCGGCAGGGTTATATACAGTTACTGCTGGTTCACCGTCAGCATTTCCAGTAGAATGTGAAATGTCTGCGCTTATTGCACCGACTTCAAATCCTGAGACATTGGCAAGAGGAATAGCCTTTACCGTATTGTCTCCGGGAGTTGCAGCATCTTTTTTAATGGCATTAGCCAGAGGTGGAATGGGGCCGTCATCACTGTCATAGGCAACTACGGCATACCAGTATTCATAACCATTCTGGACGTTGTTGTCTGTAAAAGAGTGCGCCAGACCGTTATCACTACCAAGCCAGAAGAAACGACGTGTTTCGCTCTCACCCTGAATACCGTTAACTATATCATATTGTGCCAGGGGAATGTAGCCTTTGGGTACACCCTGAATGTCAATTACAGGATCGCCCCATGTAAGGCCGCGGTCCAGACTCTTATAGATCTGATAGCCTTCAAAGCTATTATTACCTGTCAGTTTGTCGCCTATATGGTCAATAGATCCGTCCAGGCCGCGATATATAGCCTGTTCGGTATCTGTACCATCCCAATGCAAGGTGACAGAATGGTCGCCTGCATAGGCAATAACTTTAGGCTCGGGAGGAGCTTCTGCTGCTGCATAATCATTGTTGTAGAGAATCTGACATAGCATGGCATTGTTGAACAGATCATTTTTATTTACACCGTGAACACTTGCCAGTGCAAAATTTAATGTCTCACCCGGATTAAGTGTGAAGGGGCCGGAACCTACAACATATGTAATGTCCGGGCCGTAAGAATTGGGTGTTTGTGTCCAATCTTCAGCATGCGGTTCAACATTATCGGGAGGTTTAATGCCTGATGCCAGCTGGTTGTAGTCAGCATCTGTGGTCTGTGGTGCATTGCTGTAGGCAAATACATCCATGGTTGTAAGGCCCATGGGATTACCGGGATTGGCAGGATCTTCAGGTGTTTCAAGAATTTTCAAACCAACCCAGGCAACTTTACTGGGGATCAGGCCTTGAACACGGTCATCTCCATCCCAGAGGTAAGAGAAGTTCCACAGCAAGGTGTCTTCAGAAGCTGTGTAACCATCCACATCATCGCCTTTGGCAATAAGTGCGGCATAGTCATCTGTCCATTCAGAGGCACCCTGCTCAGGTGTATCAGGGTCATCATGCATACCAATGTAGACATCTTCCATGACTTTGTCACTGATATTTGTTACAAGCATCTTATAGATAATGAAATCTTCGTTGATGAAATCTTCGTATTGAATTCCCCACATGTCTATGCGGATAGTATTGGGGAAGTCATTGTTTTTTGCATCTGTTACTGCAAAATAGAGTTCACGCGTGGCAACGACTTCTCCGTCCAGAATACCGGGAAAACCGGTAGCACCAACTACAGGCATATTATCTTCTGCGGGAGGCCATACCGAAGGCCAGGTATCGGGACGGTCACTTGCTGCTATACCGTAATTGTTTGTATCTGAACTCCAACCGGCATCCAGACCGCCAATTGGTTCAAACTCATCTTCAAAACCACGGGCAGCACCGTATGTACCGCAGGCGGCCCATTTCTGGCCGTCAATTATTGCGCCTATCATGGGGCCCATGGTCCAGCGATATGTTATACCGCCGCCGGCAGGGAACTCATAACACTTGCCGTCACGGTCATAACCAAGTGTACCAGCATTTCGGATACGGGCTTCCACATTACCAACGTTCAGGATAGAACGTTTGCGGTCAAAAGCATCTGAAGCTTTTTGCACTTTAGTTTTATTAGGATTTTGTGAATCCAAATATTTTTGGAGCTCATATTTGGATTTAAAATCTCCTACATCTTGTTGTGCCAGAATTGGCATGGCGAGAAACACCAGCATGCATGCCAATAAAGTAACTATGGCGACTAACTTTTTCATTACAGGTCCTCCAAAAGTAATTTCTTCAGGAAATCTATTCATCGTCCATCAGTCTAGAAAGAAAACCTTACCCCAGCTTCAATTGTGCGTGGAGGGCCGTACCAATGTGGATTGTGCATGGCTTCTTCAGATGTGTTTGGATTATCTGAGTAGTCGGGTTTTCCTGTGGAACGGTATACCATCAAGATATTTTCTTTATCAAGTACATTCCATACATTGACATAGAATGATTGTCTGATCCCAAAAAATTTGAAGTCTTTGTTCAGTCTCAAATCTATGGTACCAGTTGCAGGTTGACGCTGCGAATTGACTTCACCGATGGCCTTGCCTCTGGCATCTGTGGGCGTATATGGAGAACCACTGGCAAATGTACCAATTACGTTCAGTCCCCAGTTGCCGGGATAGCGCAGATCAAACCTGAATGTCAGGTTGTGAGGTTTGTCCCAGCCCAGTGTTACTGTCTTCTTGGGAGGGATCTGGCCCGTTACAGACGCATTCTGCAGCTCGTTAAAGTGTGTCATATAATCATCTGCATTACCCTCAGCTCTTGAAAGAGTGTAGTTGATCTCAAAGCTGTAGTGCTTTGAGTAGCGTTTGCGCAGAGATAGTATAACACCCTTTGAATTGGCATAATCCATGTTAACCATCATGAAATAGGGATTTGGATCTACATCAAAGTATTTTGCTGTTATGTAATCGTAGATATCACGATAAAATACAGTGGCATGGACACTGACGTCATCGGTTAAGGCTTGTTCCAGGCCGAATTCATACTGGCTCGCTGTCTCGGGTTTGAGATCGGGATTACCGAGTCTGGGCCTGTAACCTTGTGTAACATTAATGACTGACTGGTCGTCATTAAAGTCAAATCTGCGGTACAAACGTCTTAATTGCGGAAATTGATAGAAGAGCCCGTATGCAAAATGCAGACGTACTTTTTCTGTCAATGGGTGGGCAAAACCCAGACGCGGGCTTATTTTTGCTTTTGCAGGTGCTTTTGCAAGTGCTGAGAGCGGATCACCCAGGTTTGACATGTACGATGCCTTTGAGTCCTGGCGGTCATACCTGATACCGAGATTCACCACAAAGTCTTTATATTCGATTTTATCCTGAATATAGGCTGACACGCGATATGGCTTGTAGTTATAATGAGTCTCTTCGGTATGGACTCCGGGACCTCTTTCGTTGATTCCGCTGAAGATATCATTCTGAGTATCAAATGTATTGTATTCGAAGCCAAGTTTTACATAGTGGCGTTTGTGTATTTGAGAGGCAATAAAACCGGATACAGTGGTTGTAACGGTTTTACGGTCTGACCAGAAGTTATCATCTGAAACAGCCCATGTTGTGTCTGTACCAACAATGGTGGCAATATAGGGGCCGTTGAACTCATAATTGGATGTGCCGTCAAAAGCATTGTCCATTGGTGTTGGCGGATCAATTTGCGTGAAATCATCATTCAGTGAATGCTTAGCAGTTGCTGTGAATTGTGACAATCTCAGCTCATAAAAAGTGGACGGGCTGAGAATATGAGACCATGTAAAGTGAAAAAGCTTGCTGTCGTTATAATCAATACCAACGTGATCAGGTATGATTCTGTAAGCTTTGGAATAGAAGCGCTGCTCGCCTTTAACCAGATTGGCACCAAAACTAAGTTTGAGATTTGATGTGGGACGTATTACAAATTTACCTGTAATGCGGCGGCGTTCCTGGTAGAGATTCATGTTATGATGGCGTGTTACAGGATTGCCGTCAAGATCATGAGTATAAGATGTGGACTCATTCAAATAACCCTTTGTGTCCAGGTTATCGGCAGAGATGAAGAAGCTGGCCTTGTCTTTCAGGAATGGAACAGGACCGGACAAGCTTCCCTCAAGGCGCGTGGTTCCGTTGTTGTAACGGTCTACGCCGAATTGGTCTGAAGAGGCACGGAAAGTTCCCGAATATTTATTTGAGCCTTCCTTTGTGACGATATTAACTATACCGGACATTGCCTGGCCGTATTCTGCATTGAATGTACCGGCAATTACGTTGAAGTTCTGAATTCCAGTGTTAACAACATCAGATGCAACACCTCCGGTGAACGGATCATTCACAGCAAAACCATCAACCATGTAACCGATTTCATTTGTACGACCGCCTCTGATATGCATGCCGCCGCCGTCATCGGCTATAACACCGGCAGACTGGTTGAGAATGTCTGCAATCTGGTTGACAGGCATATTCTCAATTTCATCTGCAGTAGTTATGGTGGATGAGAATGTTACATCGCGCTGAATGACTGGTCTTTCAGCTACAATTGTCACACTCTCGCCCTGAATGGCTTCTGTCTTAAGATCAAAATTGATTGTAGTTGTGAGATCCGGAATGATGGTTATGTTTTCGACGATAATTGTTGCATAACCCATCATTGTGGCCTTGACGGTGTATTTACCGGGTTGAATGTTGATTATAAAGTATTCGCCCTGTAAATCTGTTGCAGCACCCATACGTGTGTCAATAATTTGGATATTAACACCGACCAGGGCTTGTCCTGTTTCTGCATCTCTGGCTATACCGGCAATTTTACCGGTAGTACCTGAGAAGAGTAAATTAGGTACCAGGATGGCAAGAAACAGCATACACAGTAGAAATTTCTTTCCCATTTTGCGTCTCCCTACTTATTCTTTGTTTGTATAACGGCCTTTGGTATTATGCGCATTTGAGCAGCACCAAAGACTACTATTCTCTATCTGCAATTGCCTTATGTGCTTTTTTCAAAGCGGGCAAATAAAAAGGTAAAAAGAGACACCCTCCCCTGTTGTTATATTTTAAGGATTATCGGCATTTCTTTTTCGTTAAACAAATAATTGTTACCGCTACCGGAAACAATTATTATATAATTCCAGATAACTAAAAATAGAAAATATAGAAAATTTTAAAATGATAGTTGGAAATTATCCCTGTCTGCAAATTTAACTCAATTTATAATTTAATGTCAAGGCTTTTTTTGTTTTTATCTTTCTATTTTTGAGGGGCGTGTATATTTATTCAGATATGCCTGTATATGCTGCTTTTAGGGGGAAAATATACACAGCTCTTGCATTATTTCATCTATCAATATATTTTGTCAACGTTGCTACTTATTTATGACGGATGATGTTCATTTTTCCCTATATAAATGATATATTTTTTTTTAAATTGGAACAAGATTTTTTCCTATTGAAAGGTATTTCATGTCCAAAGTAATTGTAATTATCAATCCCACTGCCGGAAAGGGATATGCTGAGTCTGCTATTCCGCATGTTCGTACTCAACTTGATAAATTGTCTATTGATTATGAAATAAGATGCACAGAACGTCCTATGCATGCTGCGTCTCTTGCTGAAGAAGCTTGTCTTGGAGGTGCGGATATAGTAGCGGCCATGGGTGGTGACGGTACTGTAAATGAAGTACTGAACGGCTTGATGCGGGCTAGTGAGCAGGGAGCTTCGTCAACCTTGGCAGTACTGGAGGCTGGTAGGGGTAATGATTTCGGTTTTGGTACAGGAGTTCCAAACGATCTGGATGATGACTGTCGCCTTCTTAAGCATGGAGAGCGTCATGCCATTGATGTCTTGAAGGTGCGTGTGGATGAAGGAGAGCTCCGTTATGTGGGAAATGGTGTAGGTATTGGATTTGATACTATGGTGGGTTTTGTTGCTGCCAAACATAAAAGGTTGTCCGGTTTTCCTTCTTATTTAGTAGCTGCATTAAAAACTTTATATGTTTATTTTACTCCTCCTAAAGTACGTATTACAGTTGATGAAGAATGCTGGGAACAGAGGGCTCTGATGATATCCCTCATGAATGGCCAGCGTATGGGTGGAGGTTTTTTAATGGCTCCAACTGCAAAACCTGATGACGGCCTTATTGATGCATGTATTGTAGCCTCTGACCGCCGTCACCGACTTTTGCTGTTGATGATTGATTTCATGAAAGGTACACAGGTAGGTAAGCCACAGGTAAAAATGCGTCAGGCCAAACGCATTGTAGTTGAGGCTCTGGAAGGGGAGTTGCCTGCGCATGCAGATGGTGAAACAATCTGTGAAGCCGGACGGTATATCGAACTTGAAATTATACCTCAGGCTCTGAAGATCCTACGGCTGCCCCAATGAATAATTGGGGTCTGACATCCTGCATATACAGATGGCGCAGGTATGGGATAATGCGGCGGATTCATGCAGGAGAGCTGGCTGCATGTATTAATCTTCTTGAGAACTGCCCTTTATCAGGAAAGATTCTGGATATGGGATGCGGAGATGGAGCTTTATGGTCCGCCTTGTCTCATTGTCAGGATATAATCGGTGTGGACTTTTCAGTAAAAATGTTTAATTCTTTACGTCAAAGTAATCTGATGCATGTTTGCGCAGCTGTTCTTGAAATGCCTTTCCCTGATGCCGGATGTGATTGTATTACAGCTATAGGTATATCTGAATACATTGATGATGAAGGAAAAATATTATCGGAAATGCACAGGCTGCTTAAACCTGAAGGCTATGTGCTATATACTCTGTCGCCACCATCGATATGGACAGTGTTGAGGCGATTATTGGGGCATAGGATTTACGCGCGTCATCCCCGGGACACAATTACACTTGCAGAGTCACTTGGTTTCAAGTTAATCGATCAGAAGGAAACTTTGATGCAGGTGCAGCTTCTTTTTCGAATTTGAGGAGGAAATGGTTTAATTTTAAAACGAGTGGGTGATGTGCACTGCACTTTTTTATGATAAACAAGATAGTTGCCCGGTTATTGACAGGTGCTATTCGCATTTCAATGATTTGACCGGATTGGCCAGAGCTGCTTTGACAGCCTGAAACCCCGTTGCAATTGCTGCAGAGAGAAGAGCCAGTACCATTGCACCAAGGAATAACCATGGTGTTAATGTTATTCTGTATGCAAATCCATCCAACCATTTTTGAGCACCTAATATTGCTATTGGCCATGCCAGCACATTAGCAAGCATAACCCACCGTAAAAATTGTGATGTCATGATAATTATTAGCTGCCCCGTACCAGCGCCCAATACTTTGCGGATACCGATTTCCTTAATACGCCGTTCAGCCATGAATGCTGCCAGCCCAAAGAGTCCCAGTGTGGCAATGACAATTCCGAGCATTGTAATCAGTGAAAATAGACGTCCTTGCTGCTCTTCTGTCTTATATTGCCGATTGAATGCTTCATCCAGGAAATAGTATTCAAAAGGATAGTTGGGATTGTAACGGTTCCATAGTTCCTCGGCAAAGGGCAGTATTTCACTAATCCTGCTCTGATTAACTGAAAGGGTGACTCTCTTAAACCGATTTGGAACCCATTGCAAAGCAAGTGGTTCAACAATATTCTGAAGGCCCTTGTAGTGGAAGTTCTCAACAACGCCAATAATAATGCCGGTTGTATCAACTGTAATTTTACGGCCTAATGCCTGCTTAGGATCAGTCCAGCCCATTTCTTCAACTGCTGCACGATTAATTATAAATGTAGCATATTGGTCTGTTTGCTGTTTAGTGTTGAATTCGCGGCCGGCTATCAAATTCAATTCATATTGATTAATCAAAGGGAGAACAGGGTAATAGGGGTTGATTTGTTTTGTTAAATGTTGTATCATTATTACAGAGGAAGTTTGACAATTATATTGTCCGTCACCGCTCCTGGCATTCGGGAAGAGAACCGGGGAGATGCGGCGCTTCTTGCAATCTTGATCTGCATGCCCGAATCCAATTCCTTTCGACATAGGAGTGAGGGATGGATTCGGTTTTTTTGTAATCCTGCCATTTTATAGATTTTCTATGTCGATGTAGCTTCATCACGCCTGCAATTCTGCGGGAGATTATTTAGGGAGATGGATATGCACATCGAAACATTTAAGCTTGAACGTACACAATCATTGTGGGAGAACACCGTCGATTATAATCTGACTGAGACTGGTGTGCATCCCTTCACTTTGGAAGAATTATTAACGCCTGAAGACATTGCCTCAATGTTGTCTTTGAGGCTTGGGTATGGCCAGACAAACGGTTCAATTGCTTTGCGAGAGACAATTGCATCGCTCTATTCAAATATCACATGTGATGAAATTTTAGTGACAAATGGATCTATTGAGGCCAACTTTGTGGCAATGTGGAATCTCCTGGAGCCGGGTGACGAATTAGTATTGATGCTGCCCAATTATATGCAGATTCATGGTGTAGCCAATGCATTCGGTGTCAAGGTAAGGCCCTTTTACCTTCATGAAACAGAGAGTGGCTGGCGTATTGATATAGAAGAGATTAGATCTTTAATGTCACCCAAGGTACGGATGATAGCTATCTGTAATCCCAATAATCCTACCGGGAGCGTGCTTACGGATTCAGAGATGGATGCAATTGTCCGCCTTGCTGATTCGGTTGGTGCATGGCTCTATGTAGATGAAATTTATCGGGGAGCTGAACTTTCCGGAAAGGAGACACCGACTTTTCTGGGCCGATATGATAAAGTAATAGTAGCCGGTGGATTATCCAAGGCATATGCTCTGCCCGGCCTTCGGATTGGTTGGCTGGCCGGACCCCGCAAAGTAGTTGATGACTGCTGGGCCAGGCGGGACTACCTTACTATTGCTACATCTATGCTGTCTAATTATATTGCCGCTATTGCTCTCAAGGAGGAGGTGAGAACGCAGATTCTGGCGCGGAATCGCAGCATGTTGCATAATAATTTGACAATCATCACTGATTGGATCGATTCTCAATCCGGCCATTTCACCTTCATTCCACCCGGTGCTGGCGGCATGGCATTTATGAAGTATGATTTTGATATTAATTCAACCGTATGGGTGGAAAGGTTAAGAGAGGAGCAATCCACCTTTATTGTAGCAGGGGATTGTTTTGGTATGGATGGCAGGGTACGCATTGGAATTGGTTCAGAGGCAGGATATCTGCGTGAGGGCCTGCGGCGTATCAATGATGATATTCAGATGCATTTTTGAAAGGACTCCTTGAATTTCATTGTTTAAGACATCACTTTAAAATAAAAAAGCCTTGATTGTGTCAAGGCTTTTTTGTAATATTGGGATAAGTTTGAAATGGCAAAATAGCTGTTTTTGATTTAAAGAATTATTGGTGTGTCAGAAAGGAATGAACAATTATGAAGCGTCCTGTAGTTTTATTTTTATTATTAATGCTTGGCATTTTCAGCTCCTGCTCTTACCAGGAACTAATGGAAGCCGTGAATGTGCAGAAACCAACAGCAAAATTCAGGGGTGTGAGCTTGGCAGGGCTGTCTTTTGAGACAGTAGATCTGTTATTTGAGTTTGATGTGCAAAATCCTAATGGCATTGGCCTCAGTATGGCGAACATGGATTATGATCTCAAGATCAATGAGCAATCATTTATTTCCGGGAATCAACCTCAGGGGATTACAATTCCTGCTCATGGTGGCAATGTTATCAAGCTGCCGCTTACACTCAAATTTAAAGATCTGTATCAATTGGGCAAGGGCTTGAAAGATCAAGACAGTACTGCCTATGACCTTGCGTGTGGCTTCTCATTTGAGGTGCCGATACTGGGAGAGGTGCGCATTCCCTTGCAGAAGTCAGGCCACTTTCCGGTAGTGAAATTGCCGGCAATATCTATTAAAGATTTTAGTGTTACGCGGATCAACCTGACAGGTGCAGACCTGGTTCTTCAACTCAATGTGAAGAATGGCAACCATTTTACAATGATGATAGATCAGATGGATCTCAACCTGAAGGTAAATGGAGCCTCTTGGCTTAATTCCACAGGAGCAGGTCATTTCAGTGTGGACAAGAGATCGTCGCATGTTTTGGAAATTCCCGTATCACTCAATTTTCTTCAAATGGGCAACGCTGTTTATCAGTTGATCCGGGGCAATAAGGATTTGCAGTATCAGCTTGATGGCATGTGGAATCTTTCTACGTCTATTCCGATTATGGGCAAGGTAGCACTACCTATAAAAGAGACAGGTAAAATTAAAATTAAACGTTAGTGCTATTGTATTTGCGTCAAGGTTTTCAAGCAATCACGGAGTCCATTAAAATATGCGTCTGAATTATATTATTCCCGGTTTGATCCTGGTCTGTAGTATGGGGCTTTTTGCTCAAACTGATACATATAGCAATGCATTTAATGAACTGTTTTTTGGCCGGCAGCCCAGTGCCAGGTCTGAGGCAATGGGACGGGCGCAGGTGGCTGTGGGGGGAGAAGTCTCTTCGTCATATTATAATCCTGCCTTACTTGGTTGTTTTAAACAACTGGCCGGCACCGGAAGTCATGCAAGCCCTTTTTATGCGGATATGGAAGGGAAGTATGATTATTATGGTGTTGCACTGCCTTTGGGCAAGATAGGTGTTATTGGGATCTCCCGTTACAATTATCTCAGAGCTCCACAAAAGTCAGATGCTGTAGATATATATAAGAAACAACACGCACTGTATACAATATCATATTCACGGATGTTTATCTGGGATATTGCTCTGGGCATGAACGTAAATCTCTTCCGTCGGGATTGGATTTATGATGACAGTGAAGTGCACAATAATGCATATCCTTTTGATGTTGGTATTGCAAAACGATTGAATGTAAGTGGACATCAATTGACATTTGGTGCCAGTGTGTGCAATGTAAATCGTGTGAAAGCAGGTCCTGTAACAAACCTTAATGACCCTCTGCCGGCTATTCTACGTGTTGGCGCATCCTATGAGCGGGAACTGGCAGGTGGGGCCAAGCCATGGCTGGGTCTTCTTGTCACGGTTGAGGCGCAGGATGTGCTCAATTCCGAATATTGGTCGGCATGGCGCATTGGGACAGAGTGGACTCTGTTTCAATGGTTAGACCTGCGTATTGGATATTACCGGGAGACACTGGATAGTTTTGGTGATGAGAGTTTGAAAGATGCTTTATCGCAATTTACATATGGTTTAGGATTTAGTGCTCCTGTTAAAGAATTGGTGAAAGATGCCCCTGACTGGGTGATCCGCCTGGATGCAGCCCGCATGCCTCAGCCTAATTTTAAGAACTATGAGATAGATTGGGAGGCGTTTACGGTTTATAGTATAGGGATTGAAATAAGATAGAGTGTGCCCTGTTTTTTCTTTTGATTCTGTTGTTTTCATGTTATCTTCCTTATGTCTTTGTAACTAATCAAACATAATTTTATATACTGGATTGCTTCCTGTGATTATGAGCAGTGCGTGTGCACATGCATTTACAGGGGGACAATATGATCCGGAAAGGTTTAATATGCGTAAATTTATAGCCATTTATATTGATTTGGAGAATGTGGCCGGAATACTTGATCTTGACAGGTTGCTGCAGGATCTTATTCTTGAAGGTGGTCAGAACGAGTCTGAGGAATTCATCTTTGCCGTAAAGTTTGCCTGTGGTAATAGTTCGTCTATTACTAAATTGCGACGGCAGTTAGTAGATCATAATTTTGATATCCGTGAGGCACCCAGGGTGGCAGGAAAGAAAAATCGTGCTGATCTTATTATCAGTCTCGATGCATTTGAAAAACTATATCTTGATAAGCCTGAGGTTGACCGTTTTGTCTTCATAACCAGTGATTCTGATTTTTCGGTTATCATGGATATACTTCGTAAATTCGGCAAAGAAGTGTGGCTTGTGACAAAAGAGGGTGATGAGCAACGCCCAATTTTTACAAATTGTACAGATAATATCCTGGTCATTCCACAAAAAGGGAAGGCGCGGCCAAAGCCCAAAAATCGCAATCATACAACGGAAAGCAAAGAACCGGAACAGACAGTCAAAATTAAAGAGACTCAGTCTGCCAGAGACCAGGGTGCTGATGAGCTATTTACCCAGGTCTTGATCAGCCTGGATCCCAGTCAGGCGCACTCAATCAATGTTATTTCAAATAAGATGCGGCAGTTGAATAAATCCTTCAAAATAAAGAATACACGCTATAAGAAGATGACTACTCTGGCAAAAGAATTTGAGAAACGGGGCTGGTTCAAGACAGAGAAACATGTTGATGGCCATCTTATGATTATTGACCTGGAGGATGCTGGTTGATCCTGGCAGATTGTCAGGTTAATTAAAATACATTTCTTGTAAGTACTGTAGCCACATTATTCCAAGTTCGTTTATTTGTGTTTTCCTGTTATTATCATCTGCAGTCCAGAATGAATATGGGATCAGCTGTTTTGGTTTCTATCATAAAGGTTAAGTTGTGGAGGATTTAATATGTCACCGAAAAACGATTTGAAGCAGCGACTGAATCACTTAAAAGAAGCCTTTGGTAAAGACGGTTTTATCGTAAAGGATTTTAGTGAGGATGAACGCTACGACAAATGGACACGTGACCAGGGAGAACTGACAGAATGTATTGTTATTGAAGATGAGAGGGGCGGTCCCAAAGCTATGGGGCTGCTTGCTTATCACAAGACCGCCAAAAATGGTCACACTGGTGAACCAAAGAAGACCTACTACCTCGAAGGAAGTCCATACCAGATGGGCATGCTCATGGGCTTGATGGCGGAAGAGTGCATTTCTGTTATGACAACAAAATTTGTAGATAATGTCATTTTTGAATTAATTGATGCAGGAAAGATTGCACCTGAGTCCAAACTGTTTAAGTTGATTAAGAAAGAAATAGCGGATTATTTGGGGCAATGCTGTATGAGTTCAATGAAGGATGATATTCCGTTGATGTATCAACATGAATTGAATGCCATGCTGGCCGGGTGCAAAAAAATTAATTTGTATACCAAGGTCAAAATGGATGATCTCTGGGCTTTGAATTTTGGTGTCGATTTTTTACTGGCCCACCTTTTTACCGGAGAATTTTTTAAGAAGAAACGTATTTCGCCAAAGGCCCTGAAGGCCCCGGCAATGTGTAATGCTTTTTCTGTTTTCAGTAAAGAAAAAGTGGAAAATGATCTCCATTTCTTTGGTAGGGACTTTATGTTTGCCACGGCGGATGTTTTTCAGGATGAAGCCTGTCTGATATTGTACAAACCATTCGGTGAAGAGGAAGAGGATGTTTTACCCTTTGTCTGCCAGGCAGCGCCTGGATTTATTGGAGCTATTGCCGGTGTCAATACAAAAGGCGTTGCCATGGGTGTGGATGTGTTCATGGGATCCTTATGCAAACCTGAAGCAGCGGGCTTTAATTCTTTAGTTTTGGTACGTGATGTATTGCAGCACAGCACTTCAATTCACAAAGGTGTAAAACGCGTTAAAGATGCTCCCAGGGGTGTTACCTGGTTCTATCCTATGGCTGGTTCATTTAAAGAAAGCGGCCAATGGAGACATGAAAGCTGCGTCATTGAAGCTGCTGCTAATATTGGTGATAGTGAATTCCCCTATTTGAAGGGTATTACGAAGCACTATAAAAAGGTGCTGCCAACACCGGAAGAACTGGAATCCATTTTAATGGAAAAGGAAGAGATGCTTCCTGAAAATGGCATGACAGTACGTTGGTCTGATTATCAGTATCCTAAAGTGTTTTTTGATTACAATGAAAAATTAGTTAAAGCATATAATAGTGACAAGACACATCGTTTTATCAGTATGATCCTTGATTTACTTGGCGGTATAGTCGGGCTGATTAAAAAGTTTTCATGGTTAAAGATAGTGGATGTACTGGTCCGGGAGTACCACGATATCAGGCAGAATATTGTGTATAATCCAGCAGCCTACAGCAAGGGAGGTTATTTGAATCCCCTGCATGAGGATAATAACTGTCCTGGACCATTTTATTTTGCACCTCAGAGAGATGAGGGCGAGTTATCCATGACGCTTGTTGGCAACCATCCTATTACACCGCCAATGCGCTATCTGGGAATGGCAGAGTGGATTTCCATGGTGTCATCCACGCATATCAATGGCTTTCAGTGGCGTTATGATGAGCTCTGCCATCAACTGCTTAATAGTGAATCTATAAATGAGGTGAAAGCGCAGCACTTAATTGATTTTTTAAGGCCCAATAATGATAATGTTAACACTGATGCCCGGATGTTTTATAATCCCAATCTTGACAAGAATCCTGACGCTATTCCTGTTGATGGATCAGTCTCACTGTTTGAGTTGACAGAAAAGAAAATAATGAGTCATTTTGGGTATTATGGTGATTTGTGGGTGTCACTGACTTTGCCTGCGTATGTGGAATAGATGATTATACCGGATTTATTGCTAAAACTAAATCAGAGGTTGAATAATGAAACAGTTTTTATTATGCGTTTCCCTATTGCTTGCGGCATGCAGCTTGTCTGATCAAGGTCATTTAAAAGTTATGCGTATTCAGACTAACGGCATTGAACTGGCAGTAATTATTGAGGGCTCTGGTACTGAAGATGTTATTTTTCTACATCATGGTGGAGGTAACCTGATGATGTGGCAGGCAATTGTACCGTATTTAAGGGATGATTATCGATTTGTCTATGTTGATCAGCGTGGACATGGCCGTTCTGATAAACCTGCAAAAGGTAATCATATTGATACTATGGCCATGGACATTATTGGTATCATGGATGCATTAAAGATCGAAAAAGCTCATGTATTGGGTGCTTCACTGGGGGCTGAGGTGGCACTGGCATTGGCCGCTTATAATCCACAACGTGTGAAGAGCCTGGTACTTGAAGGAGCTTTAACCAGTGCTTACGGGCCTTACAGTGCTGGTGAAAAACCCGAATCTCTTTATGGAGAAGAGGTGTCTGACCGCATTGCACATTGGGCGGGCATACCTGCAAGAATATGGGATGATGAAGAGGCAATGGTTGAGGCCATGAAATTGGATTACGGCGATTATTGGAATGAAATAGTAGAACAATATGTTAGATACGGCGGGCAGAGTTTGGAAACAGGCCAGATGACAGAGGGTTGGATTAAGCAGGCCAGAGATGATTATTTTAATTATGTTTTCGGATACCGATTTGAGGAGTATTATCCGATTGTGCAATGTCCGGTTTTAATGTTGCCATCAGATGCAGAGTGGAATGATGCTGCTGCCAGGCAGGCTATTGAAAAAATGAGTCTGTTGATCTCAGATTGTAAGGTTGAAGCGGTTCCGAAGTTGATGCATGCTTATGGGTGGATTTTGATGCCTGAGAAGTTGGCACCCGTTATCAGCGATTTTTGGGCTCTGATAGACTAATGGGTGTCGAATAGATAGTGCCCTTATAATTAAATAGCAGATGCTGACACCCGGGCCCGGAGTAGAAGAAGTCCATCTCATAAAAAACTTGACTTAATGAGGGCAAATCCTTACCTTTTCCAATTAGATTGAAAAGGTGAGTTTCCATTTAGCTCCCCCCGCAATCATTGGTATTTTGGGGGTTTTTTTATGGAGCAGCTTCCTACCCGTAAATGCTTTGTTTTCGGGCCTTCCAATCGGATGGTGTCATTATTACTTTATTATGTCATTTTTAACGGCACAATGGAAGACCCCATGGTTATATATAGAGAGGGAAATTCTGCTCGATGATTCTATCGAAGATTGAAATTAATGGATTCAAATCATTTGTTAAACGGACTGAGTTAAAGTTTGACGGCCATGTTACCTGTGTGGTTGGGCCAAATGGTTGTGGTAAAACAAATATTGTAGATGCCATACGCTGGGGCCTGGGTGAACAACGACCTTCTGTCTTAAGAACTGATCGCATGGAGAATATTATCTTCTCCGGCTCAAAAACGGTCAAGCCTGTTGGTATGGCAGAAGTCTCTGTGACATTTGATAACTCCAAGAGAATCCTGCCTATTGACTATTCCGAGGTTGTGGTAACACGTCGCCTCTACCGTTCCGGCGAGTCAGAGTATCTGCTCAACAAGACACCGGTCCGCCTCAAAGATATCAATGATTTGATTATGGATACAGGTATTGGTGCTGACGCCTATTCGGTTATTGAGCTGAAGATGGTGGAAGATATTCTTTCGGATAAAGCCGAAGACAGACGTAAGCTGCTTGAAGAAGCAGCCGGCGTAACCAAATACAAGTATCGTCTGCGTGCTGCTGTGCGTAAGCTTGATGCTACTCAGACAGACCTTTTGCGTGTAAGTGATATTATTTCAGAGGTGGAGAGAAGCGTAAATTCTCTGCGTCGTCAGGTTCAGAAAGCAAAACGGTTTCAGGCTTATCAGGAACAGACAAAGGACCTGGAACTGGCTCGTAGTTCCTTTCTGCTTTATAAAGTCAATGCAGAGACAGGGCCACTTAAAGAGCGCCTTGAAAATTTAAAAAATCAACGTGAAGGTTCTACCAGCGAGATTACCAGGGAAGAGGCTGGCCTTGAGGCAATCAAGGGAGAGCTTGTTGATAAAGAACGTCATCTCATTGCTGCCCGTGAAGTTCTTTCACAGATAATTACCGCTATTCATCAGAGAGAGGGTGATATCCGCGTCGGTAAAGAACGCGTGCTCTCTCTTTCGGACCGCATTACGCGTTATGAAAATGAAGTAGTTGATTTGAAACGCCGTTTGGAAGATCAGCGTTCTCATCTTGATGTGACTACTCAGGATCGTGAAGCTTTGCAGGTGAAAATTACTTCTACCGGCCGCTTATTTAATAATAAGCGCAAGGAACTTGAGGTCTTTCAGCAAGGGCTGAACTTTAAGAGATTAGAGCTGAACGGTAAGAAGAAAGAGATCATTGATTGCCTCGAAGAAGTAAATCGTCTCTCCAATCAAGAGACTTCACTGAGAGCCAGGGTGGATAACAGTCAGGGCCGGATGGAGCGCCTTGATGAAGAAGACATTCATTATCGTGGGTCACAGAATCATGTTGCAGGCAGCCGTAAAGAGGCAGATAACAATCTTAACAAGGCGCAGAAAGTCAAAGATGACCTGGTACGTAATCTTGATAAAATAAATACACAGCTGGAAGGTGTTGCAGATACACGAGCTGCAGCGCGAGAAACTTTTTATCAGGATCAGGGAGAATTGGAATCAGCGCAGTCTCGTCTCTCCTTTTTGCACAATGTTCTTGAGAGCCGTGAAGGCATGTCTGATGGTGGTAAAAAGCTGCTCAAGGAGAAACCTCAGGGATTGATGGGTGCATTGGGTGATCTGGTCTCTACGGATAAACAGTATCAGCAGGCTGTGGAGCTGGGTCTGGGTGAAGCGGCAAAATATCTTGTTATGGAATCATCGGATGATTCTTTTAATGCTTTGAAGATATTGAAACGTCTGGGTGGAGGTGGTGTAGCCCTGGTTGCACTGGATAGAGTGCAGAACCTGGAAGCAGTAGAGAGACCATCTATTCCCAAGGGAGTGGAAATTGTAGATTGGGCTGATAATATAATTGGCTGCGACGATGATCTGCGTCCAATTGCAGAACATCTTCTGGGTGATATGGTTGTTGTGCCGAATTTGGAGCAGGCAAGGAAATTGGCCGATGCCTGGAATCAGCCTCTGGCGCGTATTGCCACTCTGGACGGTGAACTTGTTACACGTTGGGGTGTGGTGCAGGGCAGCAATAATAAAGGCGATGATGCATCCATGGTGGGCCGTATTCAGCGCATTAAAGATTTAGAGAGTCGTATTGCTGCGCTTGGAAAGTCTATGAGTGTTGCCAAAGATGATCTGGATGCTCTGGAAAGAGAACAACAACGCCTGAATAAAAAACGTGACGATTTGCGTCGCTCTCAGAGTGATGTTGATCTTGCACTTTTGAATGCAGAGAAGCATCGTGCTCAGATTAATTTTGAAGGTGAAAAGGCTGAAGAAGGCCTGCAGCGTAATGTAGATGAGCGCAATAAATTGCTCCAGGAGATTGAGGTCGGTAAAGAGGCTCTTGAAAATACACGTCCCCGTATGGAAGCCCTTATTGAACGCCGTGAACGCATTGAAGGTGTGACTACACATATTCAAGCAGAAGTTGAACGGTTGGAAGAGGAAGAGGGTATCATGGATGAAGAAGTCCATCGCCTGAATCTTCAATTGGTACGCCAAAAGGGTGATGCAAAAAATCTGGACTATGATCTTGACAGGTCTCAATTGTTGATAAAGGAAATTGGCGAGACTATTGCCCAGCGCACTGAGGAAGTAGAGCAGGCACAGGAAGATGTTAAGACTCACAGAGATGAGATAGAGTCTAATGAGCTTGCCATTGTTAAGGATTTTGAAGAAAAAGAGACTCAGGAGAAGGTGCTTGGTGAGCAGGAAGTAGTCTATGAAGATTTAAAAGAGACTCTGCAAAAACGTGAGAGAGAGGTCCGTGACGCCAGGAGGAGCAGAGAAGCTACTGCCGAACAGATTCATACTATGGAGATGGAGTTTGCAGAACAGCAGCATCACAGCCAGACTTTGATAGAGAAGATCTGGGAGTCTTATCAGGAAGATCTGCGAAAAATTACACCTCCGGATGAGATAGATCTGGATGCTGCCGAAGAAGAGATTGAAGAGTTGAAACGCAAAATGCGGGCTTTGGGCGGTGTAAATCTGGAAGCTCTGGACGAATTTGAAGAAGAGAGCAAACGTTTCGAATTTTTATCTCAGCAACATGAAGACTTGACGGCTGCTGAAGAAACTTTGAAAGAGACAATACTTAAGATTAATCAGACTGCACGTGAACGTTTTGAAGCTATATTCAAAGATGTAAGAATTCATTTTCAGCAGACATTTGCACGTTTTTTCGAGGGCGGAGAGGCAGATTTACTTTTGCCGGAAGATGAAGATCCGCTGGAAGCTCAAATTGAGATCAAGGCGCGACCTGCAGGAAAGGCTTTCCGGGATCTTAGCTTGCTCTCGGGTGGTGAAAGGGCTCTTACTGCCATAAGTTTATTATTTGCACTGTATCTTGTAAAACCTTCTCCGTTTTGCATTCTCGATGAAATTGATGCACCTTTGGATGATACCAATGTAGGCCGTTTTACAAGGGTATTAAATGAATTTGCAGAACGGACACAGTTTGTTATTGTCACTCATAATAAGGCAACTATGAAAGCTGCCAGGGCACTTTATGGTGTCACGCAAGAGGTTGAGGGTATATCCAAGCTGGTTTCTGTACGTTTTCAGGATGATGAAGATAAAGCAGCGTAATTAATTAATAAAAAACTTGACTTTGCATGATCAACGTCGTATCTTAACGGCTACATATCGCGGGGTGGAGCAGCTGGTAGCTCGTTGGGCTCATAACCCAAAGGTCACAGGTTCGAATCCTGTCCCCGCTACAAATAAGAAAAGGACGTCCCAAAAGGATGTCCTTTTTTTTGTGGGATAGGGTTCGAATATTGGTTCGAGTGTGCAGTCAATGCGAGTGTTTTTTATGAGTATAATTATGTCCCTGCTATAAAAAGAAAAGGATGTCCCAAAAGGATGTCCTTTTTTGTGGGAGAGGGTTCGAATATAGGTTCGAGTGTGCAGCCAATGCGAGTGTTCTTTATGAGCATAATCCTGTCACTGCTACAAAAAGAAACAAAGGCTTAGATTGAAAAATCTGGGTCATTTTTTCTGAGCCTATAATTTTGTGAATTGTTCTTGACTTTATTTTTAGTAATTGTTAACATATATACTTGTAATAAAATCAAAAGCATGGGGAAGTACAATGGATACAGTAGGTGTCAACATTAATTACCGCCCCCTGAGGATTGCATGGGCAATTCATTCCGAAGATTTTGATTCATTTCGTAAAATTGTAAGATATTCACATGTACTCTGGGGAGGACTTTACTCTCCGGTTTTATTTGTTGATTGCCCTGATCAGGCTCAACAAATTATTGAACTATTCCGTGTTGATTTTATCCTTCCCATCGGAGATTTCGATGGTGTACAAGAATTTCCGAAGAATTACCCCCATCTTATGAAGCCATTTCATGAACCTTTTATTTTTAATAAATCAAAAGGGCCATTTGAATTCTATTCGCGAGTACTTGATATTCGAAATACATTAGATTTTTTACGCAATGATGTGGATTGGAGATCGTCAGTCCCTGAAAAGTTTCAAATCTTCGATTGGAATGAAGATGATCCCTTAGCTGACCTGTTTTTAATGATGTTGGGCGCTTTACCTGCTGAAGAGGAAGTTGGATATAACTATTTGCATACTCTTGAACAAACATCAAAATTTGAACATTACAGTATAGATAATACTAGTAGTATTCCTCTGGCTTGTATTGAGAAGCCGTCATTGTCAAAGCTGGTTAATTGGGGCTTACGGTTAAAGCCCTATGCTCATGAACGGTACTGGAATCAATCAGGCATATTTATAGGTAAAGTAGATTCATTAGACGATTTAGTCTGCTTTTGGAATTTAAGGGCATGTAATATCAGGATATTATTTGTTGATGTAAATTATATTGAAAGATTTGAAGATATTTTACCCGTATGGGAACAGGATATAAGAGAATCACAGATTAATGAAATTTTTGATGATAATAGATTGCTGGTAAGGTTCTGCTCACTTGAGGAAAAAGAGATACCTATTGCATTTAGATCGGAAGAGTATGTTAGTAAACTGTTGCACAGTGTTTCATGGAATGGGTTGAATGTTCATGCTCCTGGAGTTTTTCTAAAAAGTAGTTCTGCCCTTGGAGTTGTTAGTAGCTCAGAAGGGCGACCTCAAGTAGATTTTTCATTGGCCAATAAACCATTTTCGGAAGCTCCAAAATTTCATTTTCAATTATTAGTAGCTTCAGTACCTTTAATAAGTCGTTATTATGATGAAGCTGAACATAGTTTTGTAGTACCATATTATCCAGAATTAAACGAATATTTTGCACGGAATGTTCATTTCGAATATGATAAACTAAGGGTTGAGCCGGATTCAGTCGGGATTATTATACGAGCAACACAAAGTGAGGCATTTTTACGTTCTCTAAATGTACTTGAATTGACTCAAAAAATATTTAATAGTATAGGCTACCAGGTTAACTTAAGCTATGCGGGTTTAATGGCGAAACAGCTTTTATCAAGGCTTGGTGGCTTACAGGGAGGAAGAGTTTTTAAGATACCTGGAGTACGTAGACTATTTAAGGAATCGAGTATAGACGAATCGATTAAAAAGAAAGTTGCTTTGATTAAAATTGGAGAGAAAGATCCTTCAAGGCCTGAGGTTAGCTTTGCTGATCATAGTTTCCTCTTTATTGAAAAGCGCTCCCGAAGTGAGGATTTGAGCCCAGCATCAGTATTTGGTTACCTAGTAGAAAAAGGATTATTTAGGATTGGTGTCGAATTTAAATGTAAAGCATGTAAGCTGCCTTCCTGGCTACCATTAGATTCAATTCAGTCTGAAGTAGTTTGTCCTCTGTGTGGGACGATAAACAATATAACACGTAGTTTGGCTGATTCTGATAAGTGGCAGTATAGACGATCAGGTGTATTCGGAATTGAAAAGAATGCTCAAGGGGCAGTACCCGTTTTACTTACACTTCAACAATTAGATACAACATTATTTGCATCGTCAAGTAAAAGCATTTATTTGACATCATTTGAACTATTCAAGAATAGTGAGAAAAAACCATATTGTGAAGTTGACTTTATCTGGATATCACCTCAACAATTTGGTTTACGAACAGATATTATAATAGCCGAATGCAAGGATGCAGGGCCATTTGAGAAAGCAGATATAGATTCATTATTAGAAATTGCAAAAGCGTTCCCGCGTTCTCGTTTTGATGTTTATATATTGTTATCGAAAATAGCTCCATTTAAGACTGATGAGCTTAGTTTAGCAAGAAATATTAATTTTGATGGACGGCACCGTGCTATCCTCTTAACATCAGATCAACTGGAACCATATTTTATTAATGAGAAGGTACAGGAAGGAGTTGAAAGGCGGTTGGACTGGTCTACTCCTAATGCAATGGCCCAATCAACTTACTACTTGTATTTTGAACATCTTGACTGAGTTTGTGTGTGAATGCAAAGATCCAAATAAATCTCGAAGATATTGCTCTTTGTTTAATTTTGTATGCAAACTATAAGCCTGAGATGTCAAGCCTCGGCGATTGTTTGTAAGGGCGAGACCTTGAGATGAGATGGGGGTGTGCCTAGTATATTGATTTTTTTATTGCTCCTGTTATTGGCAATGATCCTAAAGAGATATGCAGAAAATGGATTAAGCCTTGAATGCTAATTGATTGTGCAATCACTGTCAAAAATGAAAGAGCAGCTATGGAAAAGATTTCTTTGCCTAGGGCTATATGGTACTACGATCCTTCTAAGTTGCTTGGGCCTGAAGGGGGATTTGGAGCTGTATACTATGGTGAAAGTGAAAATGGGAATAGAGTTGCAGTAAAAAAACTTAAAGTCGATGCTGAATCACTTGGACACAGAGAGCTTAGAGTCGCTGATTATTTTGTAGGTAAAAGTTTTAGTAATATTATACCAATATATGACTCTGGGCAGGATACTGAATCGAATTCCTATTACATTATTATGGCACATGCTGATTATTCACTTGATTCAGAACTGTGGAAAAATGAGAAGTATGATGCAGAATTAGTTGTAGAAATATTGGATTCAATAATCATTGGTATGTCTGAGGTTCCGGATTTGATCCATAGGGACTTGAAACCAGCAAATGTTCTTAATCATGAGGGGAAGTGGAAGGTTGCGGATTTTGGTATTGCAAGATTTATTGAAGAGTCTACATCATTGCAAACATTAGGAGGGTTTTTAAGTTGTGAGTACGCAGCACCGGAGCAATGGAATTTTTTGAAATCATCACAGAAAACAGATATTTATGCTCTTGGATGTATAGGGTATGCATTGTTGACAGGCACGCCTCCTTTTAGTGGCCCAGAGACAAGTGATTTTAAAAAACAACATCTCGAGGTTGTCCCAGCTATAATAGAGAAAGATAGCCATTTGCTGTGTAGTCTAATTAGTTTCATGTTGCGAAAGCCACCAGGGTCAAGGCCCGATTATGGGCGAATACGGGAGTTACTTGAAAAAATTCGACATTCTATTGACGATTCAGATTCTGGTGAGCCTATTCTGGCAAAGTTGCAACAAGTTGGGCGGACTGAAGTTGAGGCTCAAGCTTTGAAAGAGGCCGAAACTATTCGAGTAGAAGAAAAGAGACAGCAGCGTGTCGAGCTTGCTGCTGGGGCATGGAACATACTTGTAGATATAATTTCAAAATTGTTTGGAATTATTGATGATAATGTGCTTACTGCACAGGTTTTTAACGGATCTGATATTAATTTAAGACAGACCTCAACTATTAGTGTCGGTAATGTAGAGTTGTCCATCGTTTATTTAATTGAGTTGGGATTGTCCTATCAAAATGGATTTGTACAATCAGGTTGGGATGCTCTTGCTGGAGCGACAATTTTAATACATCAAAAAAATCCATTCAATAAATGTGGAGCATCATTATGGTATATGAAACGTAGTCAAGCTGAAGATTATAGATGGTATGAGGTCTCTTATAGTGAAAGCCCATTTTTAAAGAAACATAGAGATTATGCGCCCTTTGAGCTTAAAAGTGTAGTGCATGCTGATGAGGCCGCCACAAGGACACTTGGAAGTGAGTATTTGGTTGCCCATGGACCAGAATTAATTGATGATGAGTGTGAGGAGTCATTTATTCAGATATGGCTTGAAAGGTTTGTTCAGGCGGCAAGAGGGGAGCTTCAATCCCGTCGTTGATTACTATATTGATTTAGAAGTATAAAGAGAAAAAGGGCTAAATCAATTAAGATCGAGCCCCGTTTTGCATCTACAGTAAATCTTTTCATTTTATGCTGCCTTATGTCTTGTGGATTACAGAAATTGGCGTCTGGGAGGGGTTAGAGCTTTAGGTGGCCCATTGTATAGAGTGAGCAGCCTTTTTTTATAATGTAAAAAACTTTTGCTGTAATACAGGAAAAATATTGTTTATTAAGGTTTTACACAGATGTTTAGTATTGAAATTTGTTAAGGTGCCCCTCTATATAGTCAATAACTTCCTCGCACTTAAAGCGCATCCTTGCCGGAATAATCTCAATGTCTGAACCACAGATGCCCATGATTAAATGATACACCATGATAAGAGCAAGGTTTGACTTTTCGTTATTTGATTAGTGTATTGCCTGAACGTAGATAAGATTAACTATATGTCAGGGATGAAGGTGTATCATGGTCATCTGCCTATCATGGTCATCTGTGGTTCAGACCGTTCTTTACATGTCTTTGGCAACACAGTTTCAAAAAGTTAAAGCCTTCACGAAATAAATTTCGTGAAGGCTTTATTGCATAAAATTGCTTGCAAAGGAAAGATAAATTCGCAATATTAAATTTTAGATTACTATCATATGTTAAACACTTCAAGATTATTTTCTTTTCAGGGATTATGCAAGGTCGGCTGCCTGTTAGCATAAAGTCCTATTTCAATGTTCACTTACTTTGATGAAACTGGAGATGGCATATGGATAAATCAACGACTCCGGATTGGTTAGTTGAGACTCAACAGAAGAGTTGGGAGCCGGAGATTTTAATTTCAGGAATTACACTTACTTTTATATTCTTCCTTTCCAAAGAAATTTATAATTTTTATGCAATGCTTATTCAGGATTTTGGTGTATATGATGCGATAGGCAGGAGCCTGAATACTATTACAATAATTATGTTGACCGGATTGAAGTTTATATTGATAATTCACCTGATATTAAGGGGTGTATGGACAGGTTTTGTGGGGCTAAGCTTTGTTTTTCCGGATGGTGTAATTGTAAAAAATCTATCCAAATCAAACAAGAATATTGATTATTCAAAACCTGAAAATTTTGTCATCAAGATTGAAAAAATCTGTAGTCTACTATTCTCATTTATTTTTTCTTCCATTGCTTTTGTAATTGGCCTCCTGGGAGTCTTTGTTCCAATAGTATTGCTGTTTTTAATTGGTTTGGATATTACCATAATTCAGTTTTTTACTCGCTATATTGTGCTCCCTCTATGTATTTTATTGGTAATATTTTTGATTCTTATGGATACAAGATTAGTAGATTTTGGAGTGAAGCAAAAGATTGAAAATTCAGTGTTCGCAAATGTAGTTACAATTTACCTTACAAATATTGGTAAGCTGAAAACTATATTGATTTTTACAGCCTATTTTTTGATAATTGGATTTGTTTCCAAATCTGAAATTATGAAATTCGATTTTGACAACGAGCTAAGTGTCGATGTTTCTACAGAATTGAATATACCATCTATTTGTAGTGACCATTATGAAGCTGAGAGAGATAAGGATCTTCGAATTTCCAAAGCTACTATAGATAGATTCCGAATACTTGATAATGAGATAGAGTTGTTTATCAGTTTTTATAAAGAAGACTTGTACACGTTAAAAAAAATGCAAAAAGATCCTATGCTTTTCCAGGATTTTTATCTGAGTCCGGACAGTGCAAAGATAGCCTTGTCAGATATATATAAGATATGTATCGATGAAATAATATTATCAGATTTGAAATGGTATAGTATTAAGAATATTCATACAAACCAGAAAGGAATAAAAACCAGAATCCCTCTTGACAAAATTGAAAATGAATATCATGAATTGAAAATTGACAAAATTTATTGGAGTGTTAAAAAGAAAAAGGTTAAAATTATTGAAAATTGGGCTGTTATACCATTTGAAACCGGAGATGATGATGAAAAAAATTAAAATATTGCGTCCTGATATGATAATTGCCATGTCTGCGGCACTTGTCGGTATAAGTGCATTGTTTGTTTCAATTTATGAGGCAGATCTTTTTCGTAAACAGCAAAAAGCCACGGTTTGGCCATATCTGGAGCTTAGTTTTTCAAGTTCGGATCATTTTAGCTATAATATAGAGAATAAGGGCGTTGGGCCGGCAATTGTAAAATGGGTAAAGGTTGTGAGAAATGGTGAGCTGTTCAGTCATTGGAGTGATTATGCCAGATATATCCAATTCTCCGATTCCGTTCAAATTGTTACTTCTTATATCAACAGCCGTGTAATCTCTGCGGGTGAAAAAATTCAATTGATTTATACAGAAGATCCTGAAGCCATAAGATGTTTAGCAAAGGCAGAAAGAAAAAATCCTCTTTACTTCTATGTTTGTTATGCTTCTATTTTTGGTGATCATTGGATTGTAAAAAGGGATTCAACAGGCACAGGCACCAAGCCTGTAAAATTGCAAATGATACCTGTGGAAGATAGCTTCCAGAATTAATGGAAAGCGAATGGGTTAACCGAGACGTTGTTTCAATTTTGCTGCAAAACGGCGACTCATCACCAGAGGTGCCGGATCATCTTTGATGTACACATGATAGGAGTTGTGAAACCATTCTTCAATACGAGCAATTGCATCCAGATTGACTATTGTGGATCTGTGAATGCGTGCAAATAGGTTTCCCGGAAGCCGATGTTCCCACTCTTTCATCGATTTATTTGTCAGTCCGCTTACATCTTTAGAGGTTTTAATTGTAGTGTAGTCACCGGATGCGGTGATACTGGTTATTTCTTCAATCCTGATGAAGCACATACTCCTGTCGATCATGAGAAATAGCCGGTCTTCTGGAGCCAATTTCCGTTCAATGTTTTCAGACAGCCTATGATTAAGTCGTTCTATAGACTGACTTAAACGTTCAGGGTTGACAGGTTTAAGTAGATAATCCAGTGCATTCATATCAAAAGCCCGGATAGCATACTCATCATAAGCTGTGACAAAGATGATGCGGCCTGAATATGAAATACGGTTTAGCAGATCGAATCCTGTCTCGCCTGGCATTTGAATATCTAAAAAAAGAAGATCAGGTCTCTCCTTTTCAATGAGCGAAACTGCCGAATTTACATTATCTGCTTCGCCAATAATTTTTATCATGGGATGTTCTTTTAGGAGTGATTTCATATCCTGCCGGGCCAGGCGTTCATCATCAATCAGGCAGGTACGCCAGATTTTACTCATGAGAAACCTCGTCATTGAAAGGCATTGTGAGAGTAATTTTTACCCATCCATTCGTTGAGTCTATTTGAATGGCATGTTGATCCGGATAGGCGTTTTCCATTCTCTTTTTAATGTTTTCCAGGCCGGTTCCTGTGCCGGGAATATCATTCATTGCAGATTGTTCTTTTCTATCTTTCCATTTTCCTGTGTTGGCAACAGAAAATATTAACTGATTATCTTTTCGCTGAGACTTGACAATAAGCTGTAGCGGCATTGGACTGGAATTCATGCCGTATTTAATTGCATTTTCAACCAGTGGATGGATAAGAAATCCCAGTACCGGGCACTCTTCTGTATCCGGATCTATTGAAATGGAAATTGCAAGTTTTTCTTCATAACGCTTTTTTTGAATAGACAGATAAAGGCGTGTGGCTTCAATTTCCTGTCTTAACGGAACAAAGCTATATTGCTTGTTGATAAGCGAGTAGCGGAGAAACTCGGAAAGTTCGGTGATCATTGCTTTTGCCTGACTGCTGTCTTCATCAACCAGGGCACGTATGGAGTTGAGGGAATTAAATAAAAAATGGGGATTCAGTTGATAGCGTAACATCTGTAGCTGTGCTTCTTGTGCCAGGGCTCTGGCCTTGTCAGTCTGTTCTTTTTGAGATGACCAGGCAGTCCAGAGTTTAAATGCAAAATATGAAGCACTCCACCCGCTCACAAGAATGAATTTGGACATCAGGGAGCTGGCTATAGAAATTATAAATCTCGGACTTCTGATAAGCTTGATTATAGAAGACCAGCCATTTAAAAATCCGCTAAGTCCCTGATCTAATGAATACCAGGCCAGAGTTCCAACAATAGATGATAATAAGACAATTCTTAATAGCCTGGATAGATTCATGCCTACGGGATTGATCCGGTGGTAGTAGAACCTTAATAATGAGGTGCAGCAGAAACCGGTAATGGCTATGAGACATACGCCGATGACATGTCTTAAATTACGTATAGATGGGTAATAGAAGAACAGATAGGCCAAAGTAAATCCTGACCACAAAGTACCCTGGATAGCCCAGAATGAAATGCTGCGAGGTTTTGTAAATTTGATATTCAAGTGTCACCTGTGAGTGTTGATTGATTTAAAATACAAAATTCTCTCTTAAAGTAAAGCTAATAGTGTAAAATGTACAGTTGTTTGTGGTGAGCGGGCTCTTTTTTCGTTAAAAGGTTTTTAACGAAAAGAAATAAAGTCCATCTATTTTGTAATCATTGTAGTGCCATGAGATTATTATTCCTGTAAACTCTAATGTACTTGTCAAGCAGAGCCATAAATCATATATTGAAATAATGCTTGATGCCAGCCGTGATGCTGATATAGTTTTTATAGGACTTGCTATATCGGAGCCAGATGGTGATGAGTCATTTGCAGGGCGGCTTCAATATATTGTATCACAATTACGAACTACTGTTTTTGTTAAATGTGCAGAATCATTTACAGGGCAGTTAATTGAGTTAAAGTAGAAAAGTATGTGGACTAATGTATGCAAAAGAGTAACAAAGTTGGTTTTTATTTAATATTTTTGATCAGCCTGTTTTTTTTGATCAGTTGTTCATCCTCAATACATTATTCACAACCACGCTTTCCATATCCGCAAGCTCCTGGTCATTATCTAAGGAATTATGATGCGGGCACGCTGCTGATTTCATCGGCATATCAGGAAGAGCTGTATGCTTCTTTTAAGCAAAAGATGTTCAGGCCATGGTGTGAGGATACACTTACACATACAGTGCGACAAGCCTATTGGGCTGCTGCATTTATCATGTCTGCTCAAGGTTATGGTGAAAATAAATTACCGCATAGAGATCAATGGGTGCAGCAATTGATTATTAATGCTGATTCGCTTCATTATGGAGAGAATTCCTGGTTGGGCATGAATACAGTTCGCAGCAGTCTCAGGGCTCTGCCAACACATCATCCGTTCTACCTGGATTTTAATAAGGCCGGTGAAGGTTTCCCTTTCGATTATCTACAGAATTCAGCTTTGCCTGTTAATACACCGTTGAGAGTTCTTAATCAGAGTTTGGACAAGGCCTGGCTGCTTGTTGATTCACATCATGCAATGGGCTGGGTTCCTGCGCCTGAGATCTGCCGGCTTGATACCAATGTGCAAAAAATCAGGATACACTCATCATATATTACCCCGGTAAAAGAACCTGTGGCAGTGCTTGACAGTAGTGGCCATTTTTTGTTTCAAGCAATGATAGGAGCAGTTTTTCCTCTGATAGATTCAACAAAGACACATTGGATAGTTGAGGCGGTATTATCATCAGGAAGAATGTATGGTGAAATTCGTTGTGGATATATTAAGAGGACGCAGGCAGTAATAATGCCATGGTTATTGACAATGTGTCATGCATCAAAATTGACAGAAGAATTTCTCCGGCAACCCTATGGTTGGGGAGGGCTCTTTAAGAACAGGGATTGTTCGGCAATGATTAAAGATTTTTACACACCTTTTGGTATTTGGCTGCCGCGCCATTCCAGTGCTCAGGCTGCTTTGACGCCTTTTCAGGTTGATCTGTTGCATTTACATGCCGGAGATAAGAGAAAGGCTATTGTTGGACATGGTGTGCCCTATCTCTCGTTAATATGGCGTCCCGGGCATATTATGCTCTATGCAGGACAATATAATAAGCAGCCCATGATCTTCCATAATCTCTGGGGACTCAAGACCAAGTCTCTCTTTGGTAGAGAGGGGCGGCATATTATTGGCCAGGCAGTGTTGACAACATTGACACCGGGTAAGGATTTAAATACCTCCCGCCGAAAGGGAAGCTTGCTTGAGGGCATTGCCAGAATTACATCTGTTGTTCATCCTGATTCTGTATTGACTTCAGAATGATCTGACAAGAGCAGGAGCAATTGAACACAGATGACGCGGATTAAGCGGATAAGAGCGGATTCCTGATATGAATAAAAGAGCAAGAGCAATGGAACACGGATGACACAGATTACACGGGTAAGAGCGGATTTCAGGTTATTATTAATTAGAATCAACAAAGAACTAAAAATAAATTGGACTTATTCCAAGAATTTCTTACCTTAAGCTCAATTCTAGTCATTTAAAAAAAATATAAAAATTAAAAATATGGAGAAGAAGATGAAAAAGTTGTTTCCAGTGGCTGTTGTTATTATGCTGATTACCATTCTCGCCGGTTGTGGACAGAAGGCACCGGATATGCCCTTTGAAACGGGTTCGGAACGCTATGAATTTTTCAAGATGTTAAGTGATTCATTGGATCTTGAGGTGATGCATCCGGATAAACCTGTTGTATTGATCGAATCATCCGGTTTCAATATTTGGACATATGATATAATGCCGGGTCTATATGCACAGCTCAGTCGTTATAAAGATAATTTAAAGACTTTGCCTATGGCACAGATAAAGGCAACCATACAAAGATCTGCCAGTAGTGAAGCCGAAAAAAAACTTCTGGCTGCCAAGGTGAAAAAAGAAGGTGTTGTTGCCACCGATAGTACTGTTGATGCTCAATTGGAACAGTTTTTCCAGGCTCAGGGAGGCAAGGATAAATTTTTAAAAATTATAGAAGCGCAGGGTTTTTCGCTTGATTATGTCAGAGAAGATGTCAGTGTGCAGATGAGTATCAGGAAGTATATGAATGAACATATTGAGAAAGAACTTCAGATTACAGAAGATGACTTGAAGGCAGCCTATGATCAGGATAAATCTGCCTCTGTCCGGCATATACTATTTGAAACCAGTGGCCGCTCCGATGAAGAAAAGGCTGAAGTAATAAAGAAAGCTGAATCTATTCTTGTGCGTGCCAGAGCCGGTGAAGATTTTGCCGCATTGGCAAAGGAATTTACAGATGATAACGGTTCAAAAGAGACTGGCGGTCTCTATGAGGACTTTACCAGAGGTAAAATGGTTAAAGCATTTAATGATGCCTCATTCAATCTTCCTGTAGGGACTATCAGTGATCTTGTAGAGACACAATTTGGCTATCACATCATCAAAATTATCAATCGCAAGAAAGAGACCAGGCCATTTGAAGAGGTAAGAGCGCAGATGGAGATGGAGATGAAACAATCAAGGCAGCGTCAAGCTTATATTGATTTATTAGAGGAATTAAAAGAACAGAGTAAATATAAAGAGCATTTTGATCTGATTGAGTGTTAGTGTTGTCAAATTTCAACAATCTACACCCAATACTCATTTCTTGTTTATTAAATTTTGTTTGATATTTTATTAAAGGGCTGGTCTCAAGATCAGCCCTTTAATATTTTAGGTTATTAATCCATAGAATACCCGGTAAAACCAGATTTCATAAGAACTTGATTTATCTATTGAATGTTCATATATTGAACACACCTATATTATGATCCATGTAAAACCTCTATATATTGTTTTTGTACGATTTGGCTTGCTGTCATAGCATGTCGCTGCCAACTATTGATTACCTACGGAAGGTTGGTGCATGAAAGAAAAAGCCCGTATCCTGATAGTAGAAGATGAACATATTGTTGCCGAGGATATAAGGCGCAGTCTGCTCAATCTTGGATATGATGTTATTGCTATTGCATCTTCCGGAAGAGATGCCCTGAATATTGTACGCAAGCTTGAGCCTGATTTAATAATGATGGATATTGTCATCAAGGGCAGGATGACGGGCATTGAGGTTACTCGCAAAATTCGATCCGAATATAATATTCCTGTTGTATATCTTACAGCCTATGCTGACTTGCAAACTCTTGATCAGGCAAAATCAACGGATCCTTTTGGCTATATGATAAAACCGTTTAATGAGCGTGAACTACAGAGTACAGTTGAGATGGCTCTGTACAAACATGCCATGGAGAAGAAGCTGCGAGATAGTGAGGCCTGGTTTTCAACTACTCTTGGCAGTATGGTAGATAGCGTTATTGCAACTAATGATGTCTCTGAGATAATTTTTTTTAATAGAGCGGCTGAACAACTTATCGGAGTATCTACGGACGCTGCTATTGGCCGCCAGTTAACAGATGTGGTCTCTCTACATGATGAAACATCCGGAGAGGGGCTTGATTTGCTTCCTGATGTAGCTGGTAAGGGAGGAGTAGTAAGGTCAGTAGATGGAGATACTATTCTTATCACCCATGCCGGGCAGAGGATATCTGTCGATGAATCAGCTGCACCAATCAGGAACCAGCATGGTGATGTGCTGGGCACGGTATTGGTAATTAAAGATATTACAGCAAGACGTAAGGCATTGGATCTGGCTCAGGAAGAGCGTGACTTTATTAATACGCTTCTGCATGTTTCACCTTCATTTTATGTAGCAATTGATGTTGAGGGCCGCATATTAATGATGAATCATGCAATCTGTCAGGCTTTGGGGTATTCAATGAAAGAAGTACTCGGAAAGGCATTTGTGCCCGATTTTATTGCGGAAGACACTCATGGCATTACCTTTAAGAGAATGATGGAGACCCATGAACCCTTTGATGGTGAGGCACGTGTACTCACCAGAGACGGTCGGGAACGTCTTGTAAGCTGGCATGGCAAGTCAGTGCTAAAGAAATACGGTGAATTTGATTTTTATTTTGTCATGGGTATTGATATTACTGCCCGCCGTCAAACCGAAAATGCCCTTCGTTATTCGGAGGAACGTTATCGTGGTTTGTTTGAGACAATGGCTCAGGGTGTCGTCTATTATAATAAAACCGGTAGAATTATTGCCTCTAATCCCGCAGCTGAAGTAATTTTAGGGCGCCATTTGACACAGATGGTTGGCCTTTCCGTTCTTGATTCATGTTGGGATATAATTACAGAAGATGGAACCTCTATTAGTAAGACTCAGCACCCTGTAATAAAAGCCTTAAATTTGCAATTGCCTCAGCAGGATGTAGTATTGGGGTTGTTAACTCCTGAATATAAGCGCAAGTGGTTATTGATGGATGCAACTCCTGTGGGAGCAGGTCAGATAGAACAGAGATTTGGTGCTGTTTTTACAACTTTTACTGATATTTCTCAGCGCAAAGAGATGGAATTGGAGATATCTAATAGAAATTATCAATTAAAATCATTAAATGATCTTGCAAGGAGAGTCAGTGGTTCGTTGGAACTTCAGCCAATAGGGGAAGCGGCTCTGGATGAAGTGCTGAGACTTACAGAATATGCTGCAGGTGTCCTATACCTCTTTGACCATCGTAAAGGTAGCGAGGGTTTTATTATTCAAAAAGGCCTTGAAGGTGAGATGTCGACAAAATTTATACAGAGGTCAAAGGATTCAGGGTCAATATTATTCAGGCTTATTCGGGCAGGTGAAATTGCCGTATTAACACCCAAGGATCTGGGCATTGTTATACGCTTTGATCCGGAACTGGCAAGTTTCAGTGGTAAACCTCATGGTTTGATAGTACCATTGAAAGAAGGAGCCCGAGTTATAGGGACTTTGATCTTTTTTGATGAAATAAGTAAATTTTCAACAGGAACCGATATCGCATTTTTAATACAGGTGGGGCATCACATAGGTCTGGCAGTTCATAATGGACGCCTGTACCGTGAGGCACATCTTGCACTTAAGAAATTAGAGATTACTCAGGAAAAATTGGTTGAATCTGAAAAGCTGGCAGGCCTTGGAGCTATGGCCAGTAATGTTGTACATGAAATAGGTAATCCCCTGGCAGCCATTTCAAATTCTATTCAAGTTTTGCAGGGCCGGCTTCAATTGGAAGGGCGCATGAAAGAACTGCTTGATATTATTGGATGGGAGACAGAAAGGCTTGAACGTTCTGTAAATGAACTTAGGGAGTTTTCCAAACCAAAGAGGCTGCAATTTGCCGAATGTGATATAGCCGATGTCATACGTAAGGCTGTATTTATTCTGGATCAAGATGTTGAATTGACATTCGGGAGAAAGATTGTTCGGAAAATTGGTTCACGACTACCCCTGATTTCTATTGATCCTGATGCTATTGAACAAGTAGTGATGAATCTGATAAAAAATAGTCTCCAGGCAGTGCATGAAGGTGGTTTTGTGGAAGTACATTTGAAACGTGAAGGTAGAAAAACACATTCCGCCATACTGATTGAAATAAAAGATAATGGGCCCGGTATTGCTAATGAGAATCTGGAAAGAATTTTTGAGCCCTATTTTTCTACCAAGGTCAGGGGTATGGGTTTAGGAATGCATATAGTAAAAACACATGTGGAAGCACATGGCGGTTATCTTACTATTCAAAGTGAGGAGAGCAAAGGAACCTGCGTACAAGTACATTTGCCATTATTTCGGGGAGATAATGATTAGAATACTCGTTGTTGATGATGAAAAAAATTTACGTAGAACTTTAGCTATAGCTTTGGAGGGCTGGGGCCATGAGGTTGTAGAGGCAGCCAGCGGCCCTGAGGCATTGCAAAAAATTGGTGAAGAAATTTATGATCTGATGTTGACAGATCTAATCATGGAGCCAATGGATGGTCTGGCACTATTAGAACAAGTACGGCAGGTCAGCCCTTATACTGAAGTGCTTTTGATGAGTGCACATGGTACTATTGACAGAGCGGTTGAGGCTATACGCCGGGGGGCGGCTGATTTTGTAGTGAAACCATTTGCAATGGATTATCTGGAGCAAATCTTAAACAGACTAATTGCCCAGATGGATTTGAAACGAACGGTCAGACATTTGCGAACGGTGCTCGCTGAGCATTATTTATATGATGATATGGTTGCGGCCAGTCCGCAGATGCGGGAAGTAATGCGGCAGGTGGCCTTAGTTGCCGACTGGTCTATTCCAGTACTCATTGGTGGTGAGAGTGGTGTAGGCAAGGAATTGATAGCCATAGCCGTACATCATCTCAGTCAGCGCAAAGACAAACCCTTTATTCCTATTAATTGCGGTGCTTTTGCCGATACATTACTGGACAGTGAGCTTTTTGGGCATAGTAAGGGTGCTTTTACAGGTGCTGTGTCTACAAAACGCGGTTTGATAGAAGAAGCCGATGGTGGAACACTGTTTCTGGATGAGATAGGTGAGTCTCCACAGGCTCTTCAGGTCAGGTTGCTGCGCTTTCTTGATAATGGAAAATTCAGGCGTATCGGTGAAGTTTCGGAGAGGCAGAGTGATGTGCGTATTATTGCTGCATCAAATCGTGATTTGGAGCAACATATAAAGAATAAAGAGTTTAGAGAGGATCTGTTTTATCGTCTGTCAGTAGCTGTAATTCATATACCTCCACTTAGAGAGCGTAAAGAAGATATTGCCGTGCTCTGTCAGCGGTTTCTGGAGCTTTGTGCAAAAAAGATGGACAAGCCGCCCATGCATCTTCATCCGCAGACTTTGGCTCTGTTTCACCAGTATCCATGGCCGGGCAATGTGCGTGAACTGGAAAATACCATAGAACATTCCATGATAGTTTGCGATGGGAATGAGATTAGAACCGAACATCTGGGGCCGCAATTCCGCCGGATAAAAATGACCGGGGATATTATGGAGATGGGTAGGGATATGCCTTTGGCAGAGATTGAAAAGCAGTATATATTATCAGTGCTTAAACGTCATCAAAATAATAAAAAACGGGCAGCTGAGATTTTGCAGATATCAAGAACCACGTTGATAAGTCGTTTGAAACAATATGGACAGGATTCGTAATGCAATTCCGTTAATTTTCAATGTTGCTGTTTTCTTAAAAAGCGGCTTAAAATTGATCGCTGATGGTAACAGCAATTGAACACTCTATTGACACATATGTTGAAGCTATTTTAATGCTGTAATTAGTAATATTTAATAACTTATAGTAATTATGGGGGTTACGACATTAAGAAAAATTCTTGTCATTTCCGTTAGTGTGGCACGAATCTTGAATAAGAGAGTGTAGTGTTGATGTCTTAAGGAGTATCCTATTATGCAACGCATTCTCTTGGTCGATGATGATGTGAATTTTCGCAGGTCTTTAACTATTCAACTTGAGCTCGAAGGCTATACTGTTATCTGTCGTGAAAATGGCGAGGATGCATTGAGTATGTTAAAGCGCAACGTTTCTCCGGAGGCAATGCCTCAGGTTGTTATATCTGATGTCCGGATGACTAATATGGGTGGAGAAGAGTTTATTTCAATGTTGAAATGTATATGCCCCCGGATTCCTGTACTTGTGATATCGGCTTTTGATCCACCTGAAAGCCTTGATTTTTATCCATATCTCCGCAAGCCTTTCAAGATTCATGAGATGATTAATGCAATTGACGGGTTAGTGGCGCAGGCATAAGATTATGAAGAGAGATCAGACAGTTCCCCGGATACTTCTTGTAGATGACGACGTTCATTTCAGGCATTCATTGGCTATTGGTATGGAATTGGCCGGATTGCAGGTTGTCGAACTGGCAGAAGGTCTGAGAGCATTGGAATTTTTATTAGGGAATCAAGGCACAACTTCAGGAGTGGCCTATGTGGTTGTAGATGCCAGAATGCCTGGTCTGGACGGTTTCTGGTTAAGTGATCAGATACATGATTTATATCCGAATATACGAGTATTAATATTATCTGCTCATCGATATCATGATTTGCCTGAACGTTATACACTTTTGGAAAAACCTGTCAAAATGGACAGACTTCTTGCTGAATTGGGACTATCAGTGGTAAAAAATCAGAATGCATAATATATGAACCAACCTCCTATTCTTATTTTTGCACAGAGATACAAAGCATTTTTTGATGCTACAAATGACGCAATAGCCGTGTTTAACCCTCATGGCGATATTCTGGATGCCAATCCTCTGCTTGTTCAGTTGACTGGTTATCCTTTTGATGAATTGGTTTCTCTCCATTTAAAATCAATTTTTGATGCTGATGATGTCAAAGCCCTTAATAGAATTATTCAGCGTGTTCTAAAGGGCAAACATCAGGAAAATCCTCTTGAATGTGCAATTACACACCGCAAGGGTCAACGTCGTTATTTAGAAGTCAGCTTCTCCCTTTTGCAGAATCAATATGGTTATGATTATACTTTGTTTGCTGTTATGCATGACATCACTCAGCGTAAGGATATTGAAGCCGATTTAATGCAGCAGGCAGAGGAACTCCAAAGGGTTTTTGATGCTGTGCCCAATATCCTTATGGTGATGGATGAAAGACGTCGAATAAGGAGGATGAATAGATCGGGTCTTGCTACACTTGGTAGAATTGAATCTAAAGTTTTAGGGCGAAGAATAGGTGATGTGTTGCTCTGTGAATGGAGGAATGAGTCAGAGCAAGGTTGTGGAAACGGAGCTTCATGCAAGGATTGTTCAATACATAACAGTTTGATAGATAGTATTGAAGAGGGTGAAACAATCATTAATATAGAGCAATCTATTCCCCATACTGCTGATGCAGATGCATATGATAATTCTTACTATCGAGTTAATTGTGTACCCTTGGAGACCAGGGGAATGAGGTGGTGTGTAGTCTCTCTTGAAGATATTTCTGCCAAGAAAAAGGCCGAGATCAAAACGCAGGCCTTACATGAGAGTATTTCTCAATCAAATTTGGAACTTAAAAAGAGTCTGGATCACCTGGCGCAGAGTCAGGCGAAATTGATAACTGCACAGAAAATGGAACAAATAGGATTGTTAGCATCAGGTCTTGCACATAATCTAAGGACACCTTTGAGCGGAATAAAGGGATATTCACAACTGCTTAAAGTCGACCTTGCTGATCTGCAAGAACTGGATTTCATCATCGAAGAAGTGGGGATAATGGAGTCCATTATCAATAATTTGATGTTGAAGAGTAGAAAAGATCACCAAAAGTCGGAAGAGGTAATTAATTTAAACGATCTGTTGAAAATTGAACTGCAGTTTTTATCGGCTAATATGTATTTTAAGCATAAGGTTAAAAAAGTAGTAGATCTGGACCCCACACTGCCGTCAATAAGAGGTGTGTACTCTCATTTCTCACAAGCCCTGTTAAATATTATTCAAAATGCACTTGATGCGATGTATACCTCTAAAAAGAAAACGTTATCTATTAAAACATATCATGATGAATCGTCTATCTTTATAGAAATTACAGATACAGGCTGTGGTATACCGGATGAAATTATTGATCAAGTCTTTGATGATTTTTTTACTACCAAGCCTTCAACAGTAGACAGAAAGGGCGATGAACCAACCGGTACGGGATTGGGGTTGGGTAGTACAAATCAGAATATCCGGCAATACGGAGGCAGGATTGATATCCAAAGTGGCGGTCATAAGGGGACAAAGGTAACGGTAATAATTCCGTGTTGGCGTTCAAAACATATTAGCATTGGTATGCGTGTTTTAATTGTAGATGATTCCGATACTATGGTAGGAATGCTCTCACGGATGTGCGAAGATTTTGGTGCAGAGGTATATGGGGTAACCGATGGAGAGAAGGCGCTGGATGTGTATCAGCGTATCAAGCCGGATTTGATTGTTACTGATATGTTGATGCCGGGTCTGACCGGACCTGAATTGATGTCACAGATAAGAGAGTTTAATTCAGAACAGAAAGTTATTTATATTACAGGTTATTCGGAAAATCCCGAATTTAAGGCATGGCTGCTCAAGGAAATACGGAATACAGATTTCGCCGCTCTATTGAGGAAACCATTTGAACTGGAAGAGTTCCATCAGCTATTACATAAGATGGCCGGAACCCGGGAGTCTGCGGGAGCGAATTAGATTGAATTTTCCGGGGGTTGTTAAGAGGGCAAGAGCACTCGCACAAAGCCCACGGAGTACACGAAGCCACCCTGCCCCATGAAATATCTAACATGTAGTGCCAATCCTTCTTCCTGAGTTTGTTTCAGGATCTCTACTATGAAAAATACTTGGTGAGTTCTGGCATCCGTCAATTCCTGTCTCTGCGAGGGAGCCTGTTCTTTAGGCGACTGCGGCAGTCTCCTAAAGGATCAGCGGGAACTGTAAATTGACCGATCGTTCTGGGGTGGAGAGCAAGAGCATTTGTCCACGACGTCCACGAAAAAGAGCGAAGAAGCTCCCAGAGCAAATGGAACACAGACGTAGTGCCCGGATGGGTATGACACGGATTTCATGGATCAGAGCGGATCTACCTGGATTCCCGGAGCAATTAAACAATGTGTCTCCCCGGTAATTTTTTGGCCGGGGTCTATCATTAGCAGGGTCTGTGTTTAATCCTGTGAGTAAAAAACAGACAACAAAAATTAGACAGGATTACAGGATTAACAGGATACACCAGAGCGGAAAAAAAAGAGCATTGTCCATGAAAGACACGGAGCCGCCCTGCCCGAATACAAAAGGGGGGCATGACCTGGCATGAGGTATTTAACATGTAGTGCCATTCAATCTTTGTCTTCCTGAACTTGTTTCAGGATCTCTACCACGAAAAATATTCGGTGAGTTAGGCCATCTGTCAACGCCTGTCTCTGCGAGGGAGCCTGTTCTTTGGGCGACTGCGGCAGTCTCCTCAAGGATCAGCGGGAACTGTAAATTGACCGATCGTTCTGGGGTGGAGAGCAAGAGCATTTGTCCACGAAAGACACGGAGCCACCCTGCCCGCTTCGAAAGATACTTAATTTATCCATTGTCAAAATTATGGCAGGTGTACACCGGGTTTTTTGTCTAAATTTTTTAAAGGCTGTCATTTCGAACCCCGCTTTTTGGGGTGAGAAATCTTGTAGTTAAAGGTTAATAAAAAAGTTTTACACAACGGGTCAAGTAGCGTGAAAATACCCGGTTTTTTTCAACAGTCTCCGGGGACAAGGTGTTTGTTTTTTGTATATTGGAAGTTGGAATTTTAATAATTTTCCACTCGATTTACAGTATAGAGTTTTTCTTCTTCGTTCATATTCTTACATTGCATGTCTCTAACCTATGTCGGGTGTTGCGGGAATGTTGATCCAGAAACCATTGTGGCCATTTTCGGTTTGTTGTATGTGAAAATCCAGTCTGGCTTGCTGACAGAATATTTCTGCAAGCAATCTGTAAAAATCTGCAAATCCGGCAGCGTCTTTAATACTTGCCCGTTCTATGGTGTCGGGCCATGTACCGCGCTCTCGTATCGCCAGAATCATGTCACAATTACGATCTTCCAGATACACTTCCATGGAAACAGGATGTTCACCACGCTGATTTTTAAGGCTCATCAGGAGAAATGTGATTAATCTTTTCAAGCCTGATTCGTTTTGATAGCACTGAGGGGCAGTGACTGTACAGTGAAAAGATATAAAGGTCTCCGGAAACTCGATACAATATTCTTGTATGGCTTCACGGCATATCTGATCCAGGCTAAGTGATTGAAGTGCTTGATTTTGCATGGCTGTTTCCAGGATCAGCATTTGACTGATAACACCGGCTATACGGTTGCCTGCCTGGTATATGGTTTCAAGGGTGTCATCATATTCATCACCCAGGCGCATGGCCGGGCTTGTTAATGCCAGTATGGGTGTCAGTGGATTGTTGATTTCATGTGCCAGAGAGGCGATGAGGTCCATCATGAAACTTGTTGTAGACCTGCTTTGAATACCATGTGATAATGCCTGTTTCTTTATATATATAGCGTAGCGCTCTACAGGACTTTCGGGGTGAAACTGTTTAATAATCATTCTGTATACGGCGTGTGTATCATAGAGTTCATGTGTAATGCTAGGGAGATTTTCGGATCGTATTTTATAATATAGAAGGTCTATCAGCCCCGGTCGATCTTCTCCCTGGATTTTTTCAATTTCTGTGAGAAGATTTTGTCCAAGCTCATTTTTTAATATTACCATGCCTTTTGAATCCAAAAGAAGCATGCCTTCGGGCAATGTTGATAGAACAGCATGCAGCCGGTTTCTATGCTCTCCGATTACATCTGTCATGCGTTGCATTGCAATGTTTGTGTTGAGCAGTGAGGCCTGCATGTTTCTTACATGTGCTTGCATTCCGGAAACCGGAGTGTTTTTTAAAATCGGTGACTGTTGACCCATGAGATAACAGCTCCATATAAAATTTGTTGTAAACACTTATCTCAGTTCGATTACGCAAACCATATGCCATTCTGACTGCTATTGAATGATGAATCATTGCGAGCTCAAAATCGAATATTTTGATTCGGAAGTAAAATAACTTCCAAATTTATGAACGGGTAAAAAAGATCCGGTACCAGAGCAAAATGATCTGTATAGATAAAAAGTATCCGATATTGAAATTGATTTTGAACAAAGTCATTGCATATGAGGATTGTTGTCATATGTGCATTAGTGGAAAAAGAGATAGTTTTAATTCTTTTCAGGCTGTATATTGCTTTAAATCTACCAATTACATTAAATTAGCACTTATTTTAACTTAGTGGTTTCATTTTTGCAATATTAAGTATGAAGTTTATAACAAGACTTAAGGGAGATTAAGATTTGAGAGCATGTTCAATTGATAGTTTGAATCCCGGAATGGTTTTAGGCCAACCCCTGTATACCTATGTTGGCGGAAGAAGAACTCTCTTGCTGGGACGTAGTGCTGAATTATCTGTTAATATGATTGATAAGCTTCGTTCTATGAAATATACCTCTGTGTACATCGAAGAAAAAGGTACTGAGCATATTACACCTGTAGATGTTCTTGCAGATGCCACAAGAGATAGCTCACTTCAAAAGATATCACAATATTATGATAATGTATATTCCAGTATGAATGATTATGTGCGATCTGCAAAGGGTATTGATGAGCTTTTAAAAAGAGATTCCATGATGATTGCACTTCCACCTTCAGCCAGATTGCGGGAGAGTGTGAAAGAGATATTTCAGGATCTTTTTTTAATAGGCAATGTTCCGAATTTTCAGATCGCTTCAGGTGTCTCCCGTGCCAATGCCTTGCATAATCATGTCTTAAATGTTGCCGTACTTGTTATGTTATTGGGCGATGTATTTGATTTTACCGATCAGGAACAGGCAGCAATGGGAATGGGTGCCTTGTTGCATGATATTGGTAAGACGGCCCTGGGTGAAATATATGACAAATCTCATCATGAACTTGATCCTGAGCAACGCAGCTTGATGAGGCATCATCCTGTTTTTGGTGAAAAGATATTGAGCCGTGCCAGAACTATTTCAGAGATTGAGCGCCAGATTGTGTTGCAGCATCATGAACGTCAGAATGGCAGTGGCTATCCATCGGGCCTTGTTGGTGACAACTCCAAACCTATGCGGTCAGCATATACCAAACCACGTCATATATTCCGTTTTGCCGAATTGATTTCTGTTGCCAATGTCTATGAAAATTTAATCTCCGGTAGTCTGGTTCAACAGATGTTTTCACCAAAGGAAGCTTTGCAGGAGATGCTGGCAGTTGCCGGCTCTCAATTAAATTCATCTATTGTTGAGGGACTTTTTAACATAATTACACTATATCCGGTTGCTCAGAATGTTGAAATAGTCAGACATCCCAATCCATTACTTACAGGTGCCAGATGTGTTGTAGAAAAATCCGAATCTAATGATTTTTCTGAGCTTTTGGTTGTAATTTTGACTGATAATAACGGGCAGATACACTCACCACGCAGTGAAGTGCTCAACCTGGGTGAAGATGTTGAAATTCAGTTATTGGCAACTTAATGGATTATTTAGGCAGGAAATTGCGTATACCATATAATTATTTTATTGAAGTATTGTCTGCGGCTCTGTTGCAGGCAAAAACTACTCCTGAGAATACAGGGCATTCCCCCAATCGTTTTCTGGTTTTTCTCTCGGAAACAGACCGAAATGTTCGCAGGCAGTATGAAGAGCATTTTATAACTGAGTTGACATACGACCTTGAAAATCTTATAAAGCAGGATTCCTCAAATACAATTTCAGGCGTCCGGGTTGAACTGCATAGCTCTGATAAGCTGCTTGCATCAGAGCTAAGAATAGACTGCTTTTTTGATGATAGGTTTTTATTTGGTAATATGGTGAAGTGGCAGGGAATCTCAAATTTTATTGATGCCTCAGAACATGAGTGGCAGGGTACTGAATTGTTACAGGAAAGCAGTATTGAGATGCCTCTTATACTGATTGTTGATGATGAGCCTGTTCTTTGTGCTGTATTGCAGCGCATGCTGACAAAATTGAAATATCAGGTTGTAACTGCTGGAAATGGTTTTGAAGCATTGAAAATATTAAAAAAGATGACCATAGATCTGGTTATTACAGATCTGAGGATGCCGCGTATGGATGGATGGGAATTGATACAACGGATTAAGAAAGATGAGCCTGATATACCAGTTGTTCTGATTTCAGGTTATCACTCTATTTATTCCAGAGATATGACGGAAACGAGCATGGCCAGCGGTTTCATATCCAAGCCATTTTCATTTTTAGAGATTAAGTCATTACTTGAACAGCTGCTTAATAATGAGAAGAAACTTCATTCTTCTGCAAAGAGTATGTAGTGTCGGGAGTATAATATGTCAGTAATTAAGAAAAAAGACAGCAACAGGCCCGACATGCCTGAAATTAAAGACTGGAATGTTGAGCAAAGCCAGGTTCCTATCAGTAAAATCAAGCGAATACTGAAAGGTGAGGATATACCCGTTGTCCCCATGAGTAAAGTTATTCCTTATCTGGATATCGCAAAAAAAGGTCCATATGTTGAACCTTTGATTGAGGGGGATATGATTACAGGTGTAGTAGTTACCTGTAAATGTGGCGAGAGAACAACACTTCACTTTGACTATGACAATGCCAATGAATAAAGATAAAATTCGTATTTTGATTGTTGATGACGATATGTTCATTAGCGATTTACTGCATCGTTTTTTAACCAAAGAGGGTTATGATGTAGTATTAGCTTCTTCCGGTCCGGCAGCAATTTCTCTGTTGAAAGAAAAACCTGTTGATCTGGCAGTGATCGATTTGATGCTTGATGATATGGACGGTATCACGCTTATTAATGAGTTCAAGCGCCTTTCATTTGATATAATCATGATTATGATGACGGGTCATCCAACCCTTGAAACTGCTCTGGAAGCTATGAAAATTGGTGTTCAGGATTATTTAATTAAACCTTTTAAACTGGAACAGTTGGCCGATGTAATAAGGCGATGTCTTCAGGAGCAGGAGAATCAGCAGGAGATGATACGTTTGCGGCAGGAACTTCAAGATGCAAAGGCTCAGATACAGAAGTATGAAAGTATGTTGCGCCATGGACATCGTATTCTGCCTGCTGCGGAGAGCCATGATGAGGGATTTACCTCAACAGGAATATCGGCTTATCGGAAAAAAACCATTGATCTGGAAGAACGTCAGGCAAAACTTGAAGAACTGCATAATAATTCTGTGATATCTGACAGTGAATTTGAACGTAGATTGAAAAGGCTAAAAGCTAAGAAGTCAGAGGCGCGCTAATGAGCAATGATGTGCAAAAAAAACAAGATGTTGATGCGCACTCTATTGTCAATGCCTTTGATTCATTTAATTCAAGTGTCTCAAGTTTAGATGCCAATTATAAGGAGTTGAAACAAAATATTCAGGCATTGAATCTTCAAATGTCTGAGCAGAACAAACAGCTTGAAGAAGATTTTTACAAGGTTAACCAGCTGCGTTGGTTCTTTGATTCCATACTGAACAGCATGACAAGCGGCATGGTAGTGATAGATCCTCAGGGTGTTATAGTTTTGTTCAATAATGGTGCGCAAAAAATGACGGGATTTACCGGAGAAGAGGTGCTGGGGCGCCCCTATAAAGAAGTTTTTGCAAAGGGATTTAGTCAACGTTTTTCACCTCTTTATACCTTGAATGAGGGTAGGGCACTTAATCTGGAAGAGAAGCAGCTTCAAACAAAAAGCGGTCAGCCTGTACCGGTTAGATACAGTACGGCCCTTGTAACAGAAGGTGATCAGAAAGTTCTTGGTGTGGTTGAGGTTTTTTCAGATCTTTCCCGTATTAAGAGGCTTGAAAAAGAGATGCTGCAGATAAAAACTCAAACGGCTCTTAATCAGATGGCCGCTTTAGTTGCACATGAAGTGCGTAATCCCCTGGGCGGCATACGCGGTTATGTAGACCTTATAGCAGAATCCTTTGATAAGGATGACCCGCGGCTCGAGATGGTTGGTCATGTGAATGAGTCTATAATACGATTAGATGAAATTGTTGCTAATTTTAATCATTTTACCAGGCCTGTAAAACCCTATTTTGAAGAGACGGACGTAGTATCTTACATGCGTGATGTGCTGGGCTATTTCCTTCAGCAAGACGAAGTGAAGGAAGCGGGTGTTAATATACTGCATAATTTTGATTCTATTACTTCTCCTTTGAATGTAACTTTTGATCCTATTTTAATTGAACAGGCGTTGATGTCAATCTTAAATAATGCTATGAAGGCCAATGTTAAAAATTCTGATATTCGTGTTGAATTAAAAATAATAAAGAAGAGCGGTAAAGACAGGCATGAATATGCAGCCATATCAATAATTGACCATGGCATTGGCATGAGTAAAGATGTGTTGCAGCAACTTTTTACACCATTTTTTACTACAAGAGAGCAGGGCCTGGGTTTAGGCTTGGCCCTGGCCAAGAACTTTATCGGCCTGCATCATGGTGATATATTAATAGAAAGTGAGCTTGCTGCAGGTACAACGGTTACTATAATGTTACCTAAGCATTGAGATGATTATGTCATTACAAGATAGATCTATCCTGGTAGTTGAAGACGACCCCATACTCAGACGTTTTATTGGTGATGTATTAAAACGTAAGGGATGTCAGGTAGCCAGTGCTGCCGATGGTCTTGCGGGCCTTGAAGAGATCAAAAAACATCCATATCACCTTGTGGTTAGTGATTTAAAGATGGCTGGCATGGATGGTTTGGAGCTGCTGACCAGGATAAAAAAAATCTCTCCGGCTACAGAGGTTATTATCATCACAGCCTTTGGCTCTGTATCTACAGCTGTTGATGCTATGAAAAAAGGGGCCTTTGACTATATTACCAAGCCTGTTGAACTGGAAGAACTTGATATTGTAATAGAGCGTGTTTTCCAGCATCAGAAACTGCTGGATGAAAATCGTTTTTTGAAACAGGAACTCAATAAAAACAGCACGGTAAGTCAAATAATCGGTCGGAGCACAAGTAGCCAACGTGTCAAAGAATTAATAGATATGGTGGGCCCGCTATCTTCTACGGTATTGATTATGGGTGAAACAGGTACGGGTAAAGAAGTGGCAGCCAGTGCACTTCGTCAGGTGAGTCCGAGACGCGACAAACCTTTTATTAAAGTTAATTGTGCCGCATTGCCAGAATCTCTTCTTGAGAATGAACTGTTTGGACATGAGAAAGGTGCATTTACAGGTGCTGTACAACGCACTAAGGGCAGGTTTGAACTTGCTGACGGCGGCACATTGCTTCTCGATGAAATTGGTGAGCTGGATCTGCATGTACAGGCCAAACTGCTTCGCGTTCTGCAGCATCAGGAGTTTGAAAGAGTAGGCAGTGGTAAAACAGTAAAAGTGGATGTGCGTGTTATTGCCACTACTAACCGTAATCTCAAGGATGAAGTGAAAAAAGGTAATTTTAGAAAAGATTTATTTTTCAGGTTGAATGTTGTCTCTCTCACTTTAACATCTTTGAGAGACCGGCGTGAAGACATTCCGCATTTTCTAACACATTTTTTAGATAGTTATAATAAAAAGTATGATAAAAATAAGAGTTTTTCCAATAAAGCCCTGGAATTATTAATACAATACGACTGGCCTGGTAATGTGCGTGAACTGGAAAATTCTGTTGAGACAGCTGTAATCTTAAATCGTGAAGATATACTTAAACCGGAGCATTTTCTATTTCTTGAAGACCACCGTGACCTCCTGGAGGATGAGAATGGTTTTAGAGAAGATATGACAATTGCAGAAGTAGAGAAACAGTTGATTATTCGTACTTATCGCAGGATGAATTTTAACAAGACTCAAACCGCTAAAAAACTTGGTATTACCATTAAAACGCTACGGACAAAACTTCGGGATTATGAGATCATTGACAAGGCAGTACAAGATCAAAAGTAATTAGCAGATAGTGAAAATTTCCCCGGTATATGGTATTGCACATCAGGCTTAATATTAACACTTCCCTTTTCTTCCTATAAAAAACAACAACTTACGGTATTATCTTTTCTGAAATCATAACTATTTTAGATTGGCATGCGGCTTGCATTTTTGACTCCTGATGAATGTAAATAGAATGGAGTTTTACAATGCTTAAAGGCATATTTCAAAAGACGCCTGTACCTTTTATTGAAAAGATGCTGGATGTAGCAGGGCTGAAGCAGCGTGTAATATCCGGTAATGTGGCAAACGTTATGACACCTGGTTATCAGCGCAGGGATGTAGATTTTGCCGCCAGTTTGAAAGAGATGGATCAGGCATCAAGGCTGACTGCATTGAGAGAAGATTTACGGCATATGCCCTTTTCCGGGCAAAAAGGAGCAGACGGTCTGGTCAATACACTTAATGAGGCTGTAGATCTTGAGACAGAGATGGCTGCTTCTGCTGAAAATCAGATCTTGTATCATACAGCAGCAAATTTAATTGGCCGGCAGTTCAGAGGGTTGCATACAGCCATTCGCGGGCGTAATTAGTGAGTTAGGGGTTTTATTATGGCATTTGATCGTTTATTCTCAGTATTTCGTGTGAGTGGCAGCGGGCTGGCAGCACAACGCCGTTTGATAGATGCTACTGCCAGTAATATTGCAAATATTGATACTACTGAGACGGCGGCTGGCGGGCCCTATGTGCCGCGCCGTGTTACTTTTGGAGAGAAACCGGTAGAGGTGCTTTTTGCCCGTGAAATGAGTGATGCCATGCGGGGTATCGAGCTACAGCAGGATTCGATACGGCATTTTGATAAACGCGGTATGGAAGAGGATATGGGTGTAGGAGGCAATGATCCGGCCCTGAGTGGTGTGGATGCTCAAATTGTCATGGAGCAGACAAATCCTTTCAAAAAAGTTTATGAGCCTGAGAATCCATCAGCTGATGCAGAGGGCTATGTACTAAAACCCAATGTTAATTCTGTTGAAGAGATGACAAATCTTATGACTGCTTCCAGGAGTTATGAGGCAAATATTTCTATTTTAAATGCGGCCAAGGCCATGATGAAGAAGGCACTGGAAATTTAGTGTAAAGGAGTATGCAGCGCATGAGAATTGAGCAAAATGGACTGTCGTATCAACCCGTATCACGGCCTCAACGTCAAGATGCCGGACAGGCAGCACAATTTGACAAGATAGCCAAAGCCGCACAGGCTGAACAGGCACAACAGACAAATTCGGTTAATTCTGTAGGGCAGCTGCAGAATACATCCATGAGTGACCCTGTAAGTCAGCCGTTGTCCAAGTATTTGAGTGGTGAAGAGAAGGCGTTGCTTGGCGCATTATTTCCTCCATCAGGTGGTATCTTTGGCATATCCGCCTACCAGCAAGGTCAGAATGTCGGAATGCATTCGGCTGTGCGGGGGCATAATCTGGATTTAGTTTCTTAGGGCAGGAGCTTGACTATGAGTGAAATTTCACATATTGGAGGGCTTGGTGGCCGTATTGGTGCCATTAATAAGATGCCTGATAAGGTATCCAAACCCGGTTTTGGAGAGACTCTGGGTAATATGCTGGAAGATGTAAACCAGACTATTATAGAAGCGGGTAAAGGTGCTGAAAAGATGGCTAGTGGTGAAGTGACAGATCTCCATCAGGTGATGATTGCGGCAGAGAAAGCCAGTGTAGGGCTTGAGATGGTTATTGAAATAAGGAATAAATTGCTGGAGTCTTATAAAGAGATAATGCGAACACAGATGTAATTAATTGTTTGAGATGAAAGGGAGCCATCCATGGCGGATGCTGATCAATTTAAAGATAAAATATTAGGCTTTTTACGAGGCATGACTCTGGGCCAGAAGATGACAATCTCCACTACGCTTATTGTTGGTATCCTTGGTTTTGTTTTTCTGTTCAGATGGGCCACTCAGCCCGATTATGCACTTCTGTTTTCTAATCTGGATTTGAAAGAAGCTGACCAGATTGTCGAGTCTCTCAGAGCTCAGAATGTGCCATATAAGCTTTCAGCCGGTGGTTCATCTGTATTAATTCCATCCAGGCAAATATATGAATGGCGCGTCACCCTGGCAGCTCAGGGACTACCCTCCGCCGGATCTATTGGTTATGAGATTTTTGATCAGAATGAGATTGGACTCTCAAATTTTGTTCAGAAAATTAATTACCGCAGGGCCCTTGAAGGAGAACTGAGCCGTACAATTGAATCAATTAAAGGAATTACCAAGGCCCGTGTTCATATAGTTATTCCGGAAGACCGTCTCTTCAGGAAAGATCAAAATGATCCTACTGCTTCAATAGTTCTACATATGTCCACAAATCGAAGGCTACGTGATGAACAGGTTGAAGGCATTGCAAACTTGGTTTCTGCCGGTGTTGAAGGTCTGCATCCGGGCAATGTCAAGATTGTTGATTCACGAGGTCGTACGCTCAGTGGAGCCTATTCTATGGATAGTATAATGGGCATGACATCTTCTCAATTAGATGTTCAACGGCGTGTCGAGGCTCATCTTACACAAAAGGCTCAATCGATGTTGTCGGCTGTACTGGGGGAAGGGCACTCACATATTCGGGTTACGGCAAATCTTGATTTTCAGCGCATAGAGCAGACAAGTGAGAATTATGATCCGAATAATACGGCCATTCTCAGTGAAGAACGTAGTGAGAAATCAAATCAAGGGCAGCAAAACGTTACCGGCCAATCAGAGTATTTTACTACTAATTATAATGTTCCCACGACTGTTGAGCATATTGTAAATGCAGTTGGCGGTATTACTCAATTATCGATTTCGGTTGTTGTTGATCATTTCAGGCGTACCATGCCTGATATTAACGGTGTAATGGTGGACAGTGTCAGACAACGGCTGCCGGAAGAGATGAATGCATTGGAAAATATTGTTAAAAATGCAATAGGATTTAATGAGGACAGGGATCAGTTTGAAATAGCAAACCTTGCATTTGACACGAGTGATGAGCCTCTTTCTGTTGAACCTGATTTTCTTTTTGGAATTGATGGCCAGTATATTGATCTGGTGCAAAAGGTTTTGCCTGTCCTGTTTCTTTTTCTTTTTCTCATGATAATCAAAGGGCGCCTGAAGAAGATGAAGTTGTCGGCACCCAGTGGTATTGCCGGCACACGTCAACTGCGTGCAGCTGGTGGTGCAGTATTACCGGGTGAAAGTACAGAGGCTGTGCCTCTGCCCAGAATTGATGAGGAAGGTCTCTCTCCCGAGGGTGCAGAAAGTGCTAAATTATTGCAGCAGATCTCTGATTTTGTAGATGAGAAGCCTTCTGCTGCCGTTAAATTAATTCGTTATTGGTTACTTGAGGAATAGAAATGGCAGAACTTAAAAAAAATAAAAAAGTTGATGGGAAGAAAAAGGCTGCAATATTGCTTGTGACAATAGGATCCAAGGCTTCATCTACAATTTTAAAAGAGATGACAGATGAAGAAGTTGAAGCCATTACCCGTGAAATTGCTCTACTGGATAATATTGACGGTGAAACAATAGATTATGTAAAGGGCGAGTTCCGTCAGATGGTGCTGGCCCAGCAATATATTGCCGTTGGTGGTATTGAGTTTGCCAAAGAAGTATTGGAAGAGGCACTGGGAAGTCAGAAGGCTTTGGAGATAATTAAAAAAGTTCAGCGTTCTATGGAAATTCGCGGATTTAATGTGCTTAAAAAATTGGATACCGAACAATTGCTCTCATTTATGCAGAAAGAACATCCTCAGACAATAGCACTGGTATTGACACAGTTGGAACCGGCTCAAGCCTCCAGTATCATTGGCAATTTGCCTGTGGATATGCGTAATGATGTGATGTACCGTTTTGCAACAATGGATCGTGTGGCTGTCGATTATATTAAAGAGGTTGAGAAAGTCCTGGAATCCCGTGTTGAGTTTAATGTTTCCGGTAACCAGATTGGCGGCGTAAAAATGGCCGCAGGAATATTAAACATGACAGGGCAGAGTGTTGAAAAGAATATTCTTGCAGATTTATCACAGCGTGATCCTGAACTGGCAACTGAAATCAAGAACCTGATGTTTGTCTTTGAAGATATTTTAATGCTGGATGACAGATCAATACAGCGTGTACTGAAAGATGTTGACATGAAAGAGTTGAGCCTGGCCTTAAAGGGTAGCAGTGAAGAGATGCAGAAGAAGATACTGACAAATGTATCTGAACGTGCAGCTGCAATGATCAGTGAAGAGATGGAATTTATGGGACCTGTGAAACTACGGGATGTTGAAAAAGCACAGCAGAAGATAGTTGATATTGTAAGGAAACTGGATGAAGAGGGTGAGGTTGTGATGGCAAGCTCCGGTGGTGGGGAAGAGATAGTTGTTTGAGCAACGTTTGAAATTACCTCATCCGGTGCGGCATATCAGGGCAATTTTGCCTAAAACCATGCGGTATAGAAATGGCCCTCCTGAGCCGGTAGAGCCGGAACCCAGCCAGGAAACTGTGATTGCGGAACTGGAAAAAACGTATCAAGAGCGTAGTGAGGCTGCATATAAGAATGGCATTGAAGATGGTACTGAAATGGGTCTGGAGCAGGGGCGTCAGGAGATAAAGGTGGTAATGGAACAGCTTGGTGAATTGACACGTGAGTTGGAGATCTATCGTAGCTCGCTTATTCGTGAGGTTGATGAAATTGTTACGCAATTGTCACTATCCATAGTGAAAGTATTGATACAGCGTACTGTAACTGAAGATCCGGAATTAATCAAGGATGTAGTAAAAGAGGCTTTGCGTCAGGTTGAAGACAGGCGCAGAATTGTTGTTAAAGTTCACCCTGAAGATTGGACAGCTATAAAGACTTTTGAACCGGAGATACGTGAGGCCATGCATAGTATACGGGAAATTGAAATAAAGGAAGACGCTCAAATTAGGCGAGGAGGTTGTCTGATTGAGAGTGATTCAGGCATTGTGGATGCTCGTATTGACACGCAAATAGAGGAAATAGCTGCTGGCTTGTTAGGGGCATATTAATGGATAAAATTTCTCAAAATGGATCACCGATCCGGCTGGAACGTTATTTAAAGGCTCTGGGCCGTATTCGTCCTACGCGCCTGGGCGGCCGCGTAAGTCAGGTGGTTGGCGTTATTGTTGAGTCTGTAGGACCAATGATGAACATAGGAGATGTTGGCTGGATTGTCTCCAAGGATGGGCAGAATCGTATTTTGGCAGAGGTTGTAGGTCTGCGCGGTAATAAAATATTACTGATGCCCTTTGGCCCGATAGCAGGAATTTCTGCCGAGTCAGAAGTAATAGCCGGTAGTGAGCCGGTCTCCGTTCCTGTTGGGGAGCATCTGCTTGGACGCATATTAGACGGCATGGGACGCCCTATAGACAGCAAAGGGCCACTAATAGTCTCTGAACGACGTGCAATTCATAGTGATCCTCCTGATCCTATGAAACGCAAGAGAATAGAAAAACCTATTGCCACGGGTATCAGGGCAATTGACGGAATGCTGACATGTGGTGAAGGGCAACGTGTGGGTATTTTTGCAGGATCAGGTGTAGGTAAAAGTGTTCTTCTGGGAATGATAGCCCGTAATACAGAAGCCGATGTAAATGTTATTGCTCTTATTGGAGAGAGAGGGCGTGAGGTTCGTGAATTTATTGAACGTGATCTTGGTCCTGAGGGACTGGCGCGTTCTGTTGTTGTTGTTGTAACATCGGATCAGTCGGCAATCCTTCGTATAAAGGGTGCCATGGCAGCCACATCCATCGCTGAATATTTTCGTGATCAGGGAAGACGTGTAATGCTGATGATGGATTCGGTAACGCGTTTTGCTATGGCCCAACGGGAGATTGGCCTTGCGGTTGGTGAGCCGCCTACAACCAAGGGGTATACGCCCTCTGTATTTTCGCTGCTTCCGAAATTGCTGGAACGCGCCGGCACAGGTGAGCGTGGCAGCATTACAGGCCTATACACAGTTTTAGTTGAGAGTGACGATATGAATGATCCTGTCGCTGATTCAGTACGATCCATTCTTGATGGACATATTGTGCTCAGTCGAAAGTTGGCAGCCATGAATCATTATCCTGCAATTGATGTACTTGAGTCTGTCAGCCGTGTGATGAATGATATTGTACCTCAAGACCATAAGTCTGCTGCAGGTGCTGCCGGCGAGATTTTGGCTACATATAGGGAATCCGAAGATTTGATAAATATTGGTGCATATGTAAAAGGTTCCAATCCTAAAATAGACAGGGCAATTGAGCAGATTGATCCGGTAAATACATTTTTGTGCCAGGCAATCGAAGAGTCTACGTCTTATGATGTGACTATTTCCGGTTTAACAGATCTTTTTTCATCCGCTAAATAGAGAATTAAATCATGAAAAAGTTTAAATTCAGGCTTGAAAAAGTAATGGACATGAGGGCTGAGGCCGAACGGCAGCGGCAGATGGATCTGGCCAGAGCGCAGATAGAATTAGTCAAAGAAGAAGACAGGTTAAAAGAATTGGAGTCAAAACTCTCAAGGGAGAGAGATGCTATAGAACAAATGAGGCAGGGAGAGCGGTTTAATCCTTATGAAATGGATTGCCGGTACCGTTATAAAAAAAAGATAGAGAACGATATGTCTCGGCAATGTGTGCGTATTAAAGAGGCTAAGACAAAAGTAGTTCTTCGGCGGAATGCACTTTTAGAGGCGGCAAAAGAACGTAAAATGTTGGAGAATTTGAAGTCCAGGCAGCGGGAGGCATATCTGGCGGAATTTGCCCGTAAAGAACAAGCGCTGATTGACGATGTGGCCATTACACACTTTGGCAATGATAGGAAGTAATCATGGGAATAGATGAAGTTGATGGACTTGGTGAACCGGAAGAGGAGGAGTTTTCCAGCCTCGAGGGGGAATCGGATGATCAAAGTGGTAGTGTCAAAGAAAAGAGTGGTAAAGGTGGGCCGCCCTTACCGTTAATTATTATTCTGGCTGTGTCATTTCCTGTTGTTCTTGCGACTATGTGGTTTGCTTTTGCACCACCATTTGTTGAAGATAGTGGCATTATCAGTGCTGCGGACAGCTTGGTACTTGCGGATAGTTTGGCACTGGCGGACAGCCTGGCACTTGCAGATAGTTTGGTGGCAGACAGCCTGGCAAGGCCGGATTCCCTTGCAGTAATAGGTTCAACCACTATCGCAGATACTTCCGGCCTGCCGCAAATGGATGAAGCTGTGAAAGATACCGCAGTAAAAAGAGGTTTATATCTCTCTGATCCCGGCGGACAGCAGAAGTTTTTACAGGCACTTTCACAATTAAGAGATAGAGTGCGTGATAAAAATAGCAGGCTGGCGGATCTTGAAAGGCAGGTTGAGGGGAAAGATGAAATGGCTGAAATGCTTGGTGGATTAAAGGATGAGAATGCATCCTTGAAGGAGAGGTTGGATTATATGGAGAAGACTCTTCCTGAAGAGGTAATACGCCGCCTCATTGAGCACCAGGCCACCAGGCCAGCCTCAGCTGAAGTTCCGCTTACAAAAGTTGAAAAACAGCGTCAGAATCAGGTAAATACGCGCCGTATGGCCAAGATTTATGAGACTATGCGGCCAGCAGAGGCGGCAAAGATATTGGCGAAACTGAGTGATAATGAACTATCCATGATTCTCAGCCAGATGAAAGAACGGGCGGCAGGGAAAATCATGGCACAATTAACCGTGAGCCAAGCGGCTCGCTTAACCAAAAAAATGGGGAGTAATAACTAATGGCACAGAGTTGTGGAGTGTTGCTGTTAGGCGTTCAAAATCCTCAAAGCAAAGGTGCGGCTACGTCGCCGGTGCAAAAGCAGCTCAATGCGGAGGAGGCAGCCCTTTTCGGGGGGTTCTTTGCCTCAATGGTAGGACAGAGTAACAATCCTGCCACTCTGCCGCAATGGCAGCTTGGCCTGGCAACATCGCCGAAGAAGGTGTTGAAGCAAGGTCATGCACCGCCTTTGACTCTTGAGAAGAAGTTGCCTGACAAAGATTTACAGTTACTGAATGTAAAGCTTCAAGGTGGTGGAGTCTCTCTCTTACGGAAAATGCCAATGCTGCAGAAGACATTGCCTGAAACATCTGAGGGCACTCTATCGGGAGCTGACAAGAATGGATCTTCAGAAGTGTCTGGAAATCTTGAAACAGGAGGGCATGGAAAATCCAACATTTCCGGAGTAAATGCAGCTGTCAAATCAGTGATAGCAAGCATAGTTGCAGAGAGTAATAAAGCGTTCGGATCTACCGGTGTTGATGTTGATGCATCGATCAAAGAGACTGTGACGGCTGGCTTAAAGGGTGAAGTTCAGGATTCCGGATTGCAGCAATTGAAAAACGGAAAAATGAACATTGAGAACAATACCCCGGGAACTCAGAAGATGGCTGCAACTGAGACAGTTCAAAAAAATGTAGCAGCCGCCTTGCAGGCCAGAGCCTCTAAAATTGAGAAAGATGCTCTGGGAACTTCGAAGATGGCTATAGCTGAGACGCCTCTGAAGAATATGGCTGCCCAATCACAGACGGGTCAAACTACAGAGAAACAAGGAGTAGTTTTGAATGGTCTTGAACTTGTAAAAGATCCGTCTGTTAAATCTGCGAATAAATTAAAACATTCGGGAAGAAGCAGATCAAAGCATGTTGGCAATATAGAAACACAGGTAGCAGATAGCAGCAAGGCTGATCCGAATCATGCTGCTCGTGCCTTTAAGCAGCATGCGGGTAATGCAGGAGGCGATGTCAGGAACGTGCAGCAACAACAGGCCGGAGCTTCTAAAACTGTGGAGAAAATCGATTCCATTCTGGCCGGAATCTCTGAAAACAGAGAGAGCAAGACATCTTCTTTAAATTCAATGACGCATGTACAGAAAGCAGCAGCCTCACAACCATTTGTGCTGCGTGATGCTGTGGTTGAACAGATCAGGCCTGTAATATCGCGGATGATCCTTAAGGGAGATTCCAAGGTAACATTATCGTTGAAGCCACAATCCCTGGGGCAGGTTCAGATTGAAGTTGAATCGATCAAGGGTCTGGTGGAAGTGCGTTTTGTAGTGGAGTCCGTTGAAGTTAAGACACTGATCAATCAATCTCTGCCAGAGTTGAAGTTGGCTCTGATGAAAGAGGGGCTTGATACCGGTTCGGTAAATATTGATCTCTCGCAGCAGTCATCAACCAATAATGGTACGGAGAACAGGTCTTATCGGTATAGTCAGGCTCAACATGAGATGCAGGCAGATGATGAGAGGCAGCATGATGAAGACCAACAGCCACGTCAGCATAAGAAAAGAGATTTCGGCTATAACTCAATGGAGCTTGAGGCCTGATGGCTGAGAAAGGAAAAATATAATGGCTTCTATTAGTGATCTGTCCGGTGCCTATGCGGCATCACAGACAACGACAAACACAGGTAAAAGTGACATGGGTAAAGAAGAGTTCTTACTTCTTCTTACAACTCAGCTAAAGCATCAGGACCCTATGAATCCCATGGATAATTCTGAATTTGTGGCGCAGCTTTCACAGTTCAGCTCATTGGAACAGCTTTGGAATATCAATGATACCATGGGTGCCGGTAATGATTTGACACTTGCATTAAACAATACTATGATGACCAGTCTTATCGGCAAGGAAGTCCATTTTGCCAGTGATACACTCTATCAATCAGATGAAGGCGTATCAGCTGATATTGGTTTTTATCTCTCTAATTCAGGTCTTGTCACTGTTGACATTACCAATGAAGACGGTCAAGTGATCAGGACACTCTCTGAAGGTGTGCTGGATGCCGGAGATCAGCGAATAAGCTGGGATGGTCTGGATGAGGCGGGTAATGCCGTGGCAAATGGGCAGTACACAGTACAGGTAGAATATCAGACTGACGGCGGAGCTGAGACACAATTGAATCCCTATATGATTGGGCATGTAAGTGGTATACAGGTAGCTGAAGGACAGCCATGGCTCTTTATAGGAGATCAGCCTGTAAATCCGGCTTTGATTTTATCTATTTATGAGGCAAATAATTCATGATCATCATGCCTGACATGAAAAGGAGGAAATAAGTGGTTGATCATGTAAGCGGCGTAGGTGTCAGGCCGGTAGGGCCGGAGAGCGGCAAGGCAGGACAAACGGGGCCGGTACCAGCAGGACAAGCTTTTCATGATGTACTCGCTCAGCAGATTCAGGAACAGAAAGATCTGCAGTTCTCTACGCATGCCATGGAACGTATACGGATGCGGGGATTGCCGCTTTCAGTGCATGAAATGCAGCGCCTTAAGACAGGTGTTAATCAGATAGCTGAAAAGGGCGGGCGTGAGTCTGTAGTGCTCATGGATAATACTGCTTTTATAGTCAGTGTCAAGAATCATACGGTAATTACTGCCATTGGCGGTGAGCAGATGAAAAACAATGTTTTTACTAATATTGACAGTGCTGTTATAGTCTGACAATTTAATTCGGGCCGGACCTCAATAGAGGAGGCTCTGTCTCCACCGACTGACTGACGTGGAGAAAGGACAGGAGAAAAAACTTATGATGCGTTCACTTTTTGCCGGTGTTTCCGGCTTGCAAAACCATCAGGTCAAGATGGATGTAATAGGTAATAATATTGCCAACATTAATACGGTTGGATTTAAATCAGGCCGTGTTACATTTGAAGAGAGTCTGACACAGATGCTTAAATCATCTACGCGCCCGCGTGCTACTCATGGTGGTATTAATCCTCGCCAGGTTGGTCTGGGAGCATCTATTGCCAGTATTGATGTGAATTTCAACCAGGGTAACCTGGAAACAACAGGTGTGATTACAGACCTTGCAATTCAGGGCAGTGCCTTTTTTGTAGTCTCCGATGGAAATGCCGATTACTATACCCGTGCAGGTAATTTTGTTGTAGATGGTGACGGTCGTCTTGTGAGTCCTAAAACAGGGAATATTGTTCAAGGTGTACTGGCCAATGATCAGGGTGAGATTTTATCCAGCGCAAAAGTACAGGGAGTTGTACTGCCATTCGGCCAGAAATCTCCGGCCAGGGCTACTGAAGAGATTCAGTATTATTGTAACCTCAATGCCGATACACAGGCCCTTTCACAGGTTCTTGGTGGTGATTTTGCCATGGCTGCGCAGGTAACGGCTGCAGGAGTGCCGTCTCTGACTTATGCAGGAGGCAATCAAACCTTGAATATAGAAGTAGATGATGATCAGGGTAGTACTGTTGATGATGATATAATCCTGGACCAGGACTATTCATCAATAAGTGACATGGTAGCTGATATTAATAATCAGATTGCCAACAATGATCTTAAGGGTGAAGTTGAGGCCAAAGTTGTACAAAACGGTGGGAATGATGTAGTGCAAATAATAACAAAAGATAGTGGTGGCAGTAACACCACAGTAGTACTTACAGGTGCAGGTGCCATTGCTGCTCTTGATTTCACTGCAGGAACATCTGCAAAAGGCCTGGAGGCTACTACCCTATTGAATGATATGCCCATGGTGGGGAATGATATATCAGTAGGTGACAAGTTTAATATTGCCGGAGTAAATCCCGATGGAACAGTAGTCAGTTCAACCTATATATACGCTGCAGGTGATGATGTTGCTGCATTGATTACAGCCTTGAACTCTGCATTTTCAGGTGCTACTGCAACAGTGTCTTCCACAGGCCAGATTGAAATCAAAGACGCTATTCCCGGCGATTCCAATTCTGTTGCATCCCTTACATTTTTAGATGAAGATTCCAATGGTTCCAGTATCACTTTGCCCGGATTCAACACTACTCAAGCGGGTCGTGATGCAGGTACGCACAGTGCCAGCATTACAGTATTTGACTCAAAAGGCGGAGAACATACCGTTGCTTATAATATGGTCAATGTCTCTTCTGAAGGGTCTCCCAATATCTGGTCATGGGAAGTGACAGTGGACAACGGTGATATTATTCCTACTACTGGTAATAAAGGCTCCCTGCATTTTAACAATGACGGAAGCCTGGCAGTAGCTATTGTAGATAGCGGGCAGCCTCTTACTTTCACGCCAGGAGGTGGTGCAGATACCATGACTATAGACCTGGATGCCGGAGATTCGGGTACTTTTGGCGGTATTACACAGCTTGATGCGCCAACTACAACGGTTGCCAAGCATCAGGATGGATATGGAATGGGTAACCTGCAGACAATATCTATTGATGAGCAGGGTGAGATTGCCGGTCATTTTTCCAATGGTATTTCACAGACGCTGGCGCAGATCGTGCTGGCTTCATTTAATAATCCGGCAGGCTTGACGCGTTCAGGAGATAATATGTATATACGCTCGGCTAACTCCGGCACGCCGGTTAAGGGTCGTATTGGCGCAGGTATTCAAGGATCTATAAACTCAGGTGCCCTGGAGATGTCCAATGTTGATCTTGCAAAAGAGTTTACGGATATGATTGTGGCTCAACGCGGTTTCCAGGCTAACAGCCGTGTAATAACTACGTCAGATACTTTGCTTCAAGAGATAGTGCAGTTGAAACGATAATTTTTTAACAGGTTAGCCAGGCTTTACGCATTTTCTGTCAGGGCTTGGATTCCATGCCCTGACAGAGAGATTACTTTTGCCGGGCATCACAAATTATAGGATATTGAGTATGGATCTCTCGACGATATTAGGTATGACAGGTGGTTTTCTTCTTATGGGTGTTGCCATCTTCATGAAGCCGGGTGCAAGCTTTTTTTTCAAGATTGATGCATTTATAATTGTCATGGGTGGTACAATAGCGGCTACTCTGACTCAATATCCGCTTAAAGACTTTCTCGGTGTGATGAATGTTACTAAAAAGGCGTTTTTGCATAAGGCAATTCCTGTAGATGAGCTTATTGAGAAATTGATAGACCTCTCCCGTCGTGCAAGAGTTGAAGGCTTACTCTCTCTGGAAAAAGATATTGCCGATATGGATGATGCCTTCATGAAAAAAGGCCTTCAGCTTATGGTTGATGGTACTGAAATGGAGATCCTGCGACAGCTGATGAATACTGAACTGGATTATCTGGAAGACAGGCATTTGATGGGACAGAGTATTTTTAAGGCACTTGCCGGTTATGCACCGGCCTTTGGTATGGTTGGTACATTGATAGGTCTCATTCAGATGCTTCAGTCTCTGTCGGATCCATCAAAAATTGGTGCTGGTATGGCTGTAGCCCTGGTTACCACTCTTTATGGTGTTATCTTTGCCAACTTGGTTTTTACACCCATTGCAGGTAAGTTGAAGGAGCGCTCAATATCTGAAGTATTAACGCGTCAGTTGGCAATTGAAGGCATTTGTTCTATTCAGGCCGGAGATAATCCACGTCTTTTGAAGGATAAGTTGTTGACATTCCTGGCACCAAAAGACCGGAAAGAATCATTGGGCGAGGACGGTTGATCATGGCAAAAAAGAAAAAACAACCTGTGGAGGAAGGCATAGCAGCTTGGATGGCGACCTATGGTGATATGGTAACTTTGCTCATGACATTCTTTATTCTTATTGTATCCTTTTCCACGACAGAACTGATTAAGTTCAGGAAAGCCATGGGCTCTTTGCGTGGTTCAATGGGTGTGCTGCTTGAGCAGGACGGCTCATCTATCATAGCCAAACAGAATCAATCTACCATGCCCAATATGCAGAGCCAGGTCATGATGAAATCAATGGAAGATATTGAACGTTATGTTTTTGAGATGCAGATTGAGAATGGTGTGGGAATTGAAATGCGTGAAGGCGGCTTGACAATACGTCTCAATTCTGCACTCTTGTTCATGTCAGGCGATACTGAGATCAAACCAATTGTATATCCCATTTTAGATCATCTGGCAATGATGGTGATAATGCTCAATTGCAAGGTTCGTGTGGAAGGCCACACGGATAGTCTGCCGATTCGTACGGCACGTTTCAATTCAAACTGGGAGCTTGCATGGCACAGGGCATTTAGTGTTGTTAAGTATTTTGTGGATGTAAGAAATCTGAGCCCACTCATGTTTTCGACCAATAGTTTGGGTGAATTCAGACCACTTCTGCCCAATACGAGTGTTGAAAACCGGGCCAAGAATCGCCGTGTAGAGATACTGCTGGATTTTGATGATATACGCCTGCCTCGTTAGAACATTGCCCTTAACAAATAACAAATAACAAATAACAAATAACAAAAAAAGAAAATAAGACTCTGATGTTGACATGAGGAGTTGAAATTTGAAATTTGGAATTTGGAATTTGGAATTTGGAATTTGGAATTTGAGATTTGTTATTTGGCCCTTCAGCCTATCTGCTTGATTCAGCATGGGCGTTATTTTTTATCTACCTGAGTTCAAAAAGTGATACCCGCTGGATAAAAATTCCCCACTAATTCCCGGTGCATGTATATGGCATGTATTATGTAGATTGAATATTCTATTTTAACTTCAATAAAAACAATTAGTTAATAAGTAAAAATTTATTCTACGATTATGAGTGTGTCGTGGCATACGGCTTGCTAATATTTCTCCTGGATATGCTGTGTATTGCTGTTAAGTGAAATTATTTAACTCATTGGGGAAGATGTAATGCAAAAAACATTAATGTGGGTTGGCATAGGTCTGGGTGTAATAATAGTTGAAGTTGGCATATCATATTTACTCATTACGCAGTTTGCCAATAAAAAACCGGCTTCGGCAATAGAAGCTGTAGAAGTACTTGTCATAGAAGATGCAGAGCAGCCTGCTGAAGAAAAAGAGAGTGACCCTGCTGAAGAAAAAGAGAGTGACCCTACTGAAGAAAAAGAGAGTGACCCTGCTGTAAAAGTTACAGATGATGATTTTGATCCTGAAGCAGTTTATACACTTGCAGATTTTGTTGTGAATCCGGCCTTTTCAGAAGGAAAACATTTTTTTGTCTCTTCCATGGTGTTTGCTTTTTCAGATCCTGAAAATGCCGAACGTCTGACAAGGAGAGAGCCGCTGCTACAGGATAGAATTTTAGATCAGTTGGGTAAGCGCACTTTTACTTTTTTTGGTGATTATAATAATAGAGACGCTTTAAAAGAAGAGCTGGCTCAGATTGCCTGTGATGTTCTGGGCATTAATGGTGGCGTCAAGGTCTATTTTTCAAAATATGTGCTGCAATAAAGGGGATTGATCGTGGCTGAAGTTCTTTCACAAGACGAAATTAATGCGTTATTGCATAATGTGTCTGCGGAAAAACCTATTACAGAGCAGGAAGAGCCTGAGAAAGAAGCGCAGTATTATCTTTATGACTTTAAGCACCCCAACCGTGTTTCAAAAGATCAACTGCGTAACCTCAGAACCATCCATGAAGGTTTTTCGCGTATGCTGGCGACATACCTGACTACACTTTTAAGGACAATTGTTGATGTTCAGCTTTTATCGATCGATCAGGTAACTTTTCTTGAATTTACTATGGCAATGTCAAATCCGGGTTGTATCTGGGTTTTTGATATTGAAGAATACGAGGGGCGGGGTATTGTTGAAGTCTCTCCTGATTTGATACTTTTGACAATTGAACGTTTGTTTGGCGGAGAGGGAAAGCAGACGGGTGAAATTAGATCTCTGTCAGTTATTGAACAGAATGTGGCAAGTAAAATTATTCGACGTATATTAAGTATTTATGATGAAGCTTGGGAAAAGGCTGTGGCGCTTCATACCAATATGATAAGTTTTGAGATGAATCCTCAATTTGCCCAGGTTGCTCCAGCCAGTGAAACAGCCGTGGTCTTGTTTCTTGAAGTCAATGTACGTAATACTACATTCCCTTTGAATATCTGTTTTCCATATTTTGTGCTTGAACCCATTATACAAAAACTTACATCTGATGCCTGGATAACTCATTCGTCTATGATAAAAAGTAATACGGATATTGAAAAATTAAATGATACTGTGGAAAATACAGATGTAATTTTCAGGGCCGAATTGGGAACATCCATAATTACCATGGGAGAACTTCTGGATCTGGAAAAGGGAGATATTGTTATACTCGATAGAAAGGTTACAGAACCAATTGAATTAATTGTAGGTGAAAGAGCCCGCTTCAGGGGCGAGGCAGGGCAGCGCGAAGACAAGCTCATTGTCCGCATATTGGAAGAGATTGTAACAGAAGAAGACTTGGTTAGCCAGGATCCGCGAAGATGGATTATTAGTAGAGGAAATAAAGGATCATAATTAAGATTGATTTGATCCTGAAAATATTAAATTGAGGTGAATTGTGAGCGATACTCCCGAGAAGAAAAAAGAAAATGTCGAGAATGGCCGAAATCAGCGGAGCATCGGCATGCTTATGGACTTGGAACTACCTGTAACAGTAGAACTTGGACGCATAAAGATGATGGTCAAGGATATACTTGATTTGGGGCCGGGTGCTTTGATTGAGTTAAATAAGTTTTCAGGTGAACCTGTTGATGTGTATGTGAATGAAAAGAAATTTGCCGAAGGTGAAGTTGTAGTTATTGAACAGAATTTTGGTGTAAGAATTACGGCATTAATTGGGCCTGATGAACGTTTAATGAATTTAAAATAGGCAAGGTGTATGCGGTTTTATATTAAATATTTATTTTTTACAGCCATCATCAATGTAGTTAATGTCTCTGGTGCACAGCCCGGTGGCCCTGCCAATGAAGCTCTAAGTGGCAATATGGGATGGGCATTAATAAAAACATTGATGGCTTTGAGTTTTGTCATAGGCCTTGTAATAGCACTTACATGGGCATTTAAAAGATTTGCCGGGCAGAAGCGATATAAGGGCGAGACCTTGATTCGTGTTGCAGGTGTTTCTCATCTTGGGGCAAAAAAGTGTATTTATCTTGTAGATGTAGCAGATAAGCGACTGGTACTTGGCGTCACGGAACAGAGTATACATTATTTAACAGAGATTGAAAAGGTTGAAGAAATTGCAGATGTTGCCATTGTTTCAGAGATGCCTCCACGCAGTTTTCGGCAGTTTATGGATGGATTAATGCGGCCGGGAGCCAAGCATGAATAGATGGCGTTTTCTTACGGCAATGCTGGTTCTTTTTATTCTGATATTGCCCTCACTTTCCATGGCGCAGGTGCAGGCTCAGCCTCTGCCTCGTTTGACCATCGGTATTGATCAGGCTAAAGGGCCTCAGGATGTAGCTGTTACACTTCAAATTGTCATGCTGCTTACAGTGCTTTCACTGGTTCCTGCAATTATCCTTATGATGACTTCTTTTACACGTATTGTAATTGTCTTCTCTTTTCTGCGTCATGGCCTGGCCACACAGCAATCTCCTCCAACGCAGGTAATCCTGGGTCTGGCATTATTTATGACACTATTTATCATGGCTCCGGTTGGTAAAGATATCAATGATAATGCTCTTCAACCCTACATGAGTGGAGACATCACTCAACAGATTGCTTATGAACGTGGTATCAAGCCAGTACGGGAATTTATGCTGCGCCAGACCAGAGAAAAAGATCTTGCTCTATTTGTAAATATGGCACAGTTGGAGAGACCGGAGTCGGAAGATGACCTTCCTACTTACATAATTATTCCGGCGTTTATGATAAGTGAATTTCGTATTGCATTTCAGATTGGTTTCCTGTTGTATATTCCACTCTTGGTTCTTGATATGGTTATTGCCAGTGTATTGATGTCAATGGGTATGATGATGCTGCCGCCGATGATGATTTCGCTTCCTTTCAAGCTGATTCTATTTGTCCTGGTTGACGGGTGGCACCTCATTGTTGGATCTTTGGTAGAAAGTTTTAGATAGGGAGTTATTGATGACAACGGATATGGTAATTACCATAGCATATCAAGCGGTCTATACTGTTCTTCTTGTAGCCGCGCCAATGTTAGCTGCCGGGCTGATGGTTGGTTTATCCGTAGGTATTTTTCAAGCCGCTACATCTATTCATGAAATGACATTGACATTTATACCCAAAATATTAGCTGTATTTCTTGCTATGCTTATCTTTTTGCCGTGGATGTTGAGAACTATTATCGGTTTTACTATCAGCCTATACAGTATGCTGCCAACCGTGGCACAGTAAGGGAGTATTGATTGCTGGTAATTTGGGTATATATGGAACAATATGTTCTGCTCTTTGCAAGGATAGGGTCTTTCCTCTCTGTACTGCCGGTTATGGGTAACCGTTCAGTTCCTGTAATTGCCAAGATAGGTCTGGCAGGATTCCTTGCATTTTTTATGTATTCTGCCTCGGGAATACAGACCATTTCTTTACCCGCTACCTTGCTTGGTTTCATTCTAGTAGCAATGAAAGAAGTACTTATAGGGCTTGGGCTGGGTTTTCTCTCCAAGATGCTCTTTGCAGGTGTTCAGATGGCGGGTGAGCTGGCAGGTCGGCAGATTGGTTTTGCAATGGCCAGAACTTTTGATCCGACATTTCAAACTCAGGCATCAATTATCAGTGAATTTTATATGATAATTATGATGTTGATATATCTGATTCTCAGTGGGCATCATTTCCTTCTTGAGGGACTGGCCGATACTTACCGGTTTTTACCAATTGGGGGGGATTTGGCAGTTGCGGGGATTCAAGTGCCGTTTATGAAGATGGCCTCTGGTATTTTTGTATCCTGTATCAGAATTGCAGCACCTGTACTTGCGACATTAATGTTAACAAATATTGCTCTTGGCATTCTGGCCCGCACAGTTCCCCAGATGAATGTGTTTATGGTTGGGCTGCCTCTGCGTATTGGGCTGGGACTAATTGCCATGGTGCTGACAATAGATTTATTTGTCATAATTTTTCAATCGGAATGGGCGCAGTTTAAAGAGGGTTTTGCGGCCATGCTCCATCTGTTGGGAGGTTAATGCGTCATGGCCGACGAATCACTCCAGGAGAAAACTGAGCAGGCTAGTCCGCGAAAGCGGAGAGAGGCCAGGGAAAAGGGTAATGTTCCAAAGAGTCAGGAAGTTAATACGGCAATAGTACTTATTGTCAGCCTTGTCGGACTTAAAATGTTTAGCGGTCGCATACTTTCCCACCTGGGTGGATTGACAAGGAATGTATTTTCGCAGCTTGCTACTATTGAGATTACACAAGATGTCCTGCCACAGATGATGGGATTTGGCGGTAAGTTTTTTGCATATCTTCTGGCACCGTTGGTGATAATGATAATGGTGGCCGGAGTAAGTGCCAATCTGATACAGAGCGGCTGGGTATTTACAGCAGAGCCTATGAAACCCAAAGCTGAGAAGTTGAGCATCGCCAAGGGAATAAAAAGGATGTTCTCCGGCAAATCGGCTGTGGAATTGGTTAAAGGCATTTTTAAAATGCTCATTGTCGGGATAATCGGTTATATCACTTTGAAAGATCGTCTGCCGCTTGCACCCTATCTTATTGCAGGTACGCCAGGTCAGATTATAAATTTTATAGCATCCACGGGTTATACACTGGCAATGCGAGCAGCTATGGCACTGGTTATTCTTGCGGCCTTTGATTTCGCATATCAAAAACATAAACATGATAAAGAACTCCGCATGACCAAGCAGGAACTCAAGGAAGAGTATAAGAGGACTGAAGGAGATCCACTTATCAAATCCCGTATACGTTCTATTCAACGTGAGCGTGCAAGGCAAAGGATGCTGGCTGAGGTGCCTGAAGCTGATGTTGTGATTACAAATCCGACTCACTATGCAATTGCAATAAAATATCTTCCGGAGAAATCTGCAGCACCTATTGTAGTTGCAAAAGGTGTTCGTTTAATTGCACAGAAGATTAAAGAAATTGCCAAAGAAAATGACGTGCCTGTAGTAGAAAATAAACCTCTGGCCCGTGCCTTGCATGCCGCTGTCGAAGTGGGTTCGGCTATTCCTTATGAACTCTACAAAGCAGTGGCAGAAATTCTGGCTTATGTTTATCGACTTAAGAAGAAAAAATATTAACTAACATGCAGTGATGAGAAGTATTTATGGCTGATTTAACTCCAAATAGAACGTTTGCAAATAGTGATTTAATGCTGGCTGTTGCCATCATATTAGTGTTGATGGTTATGATTTTTCCTGTGCCACCTGTGCTTATGGATCTTCTACTGGCAGTTAATCTTGCTATTGCAATGTTGATCTTGATGGTGTCGCTCTATATCAGACATCCTCTACAGTTTTCAGTCTTTCCGGGACTGTTGCTGATTGTTACGCTCTTCAGGCTTTCACTTAATGTTGCAACTACACGGCTTATTTTAGGAGAGGCCTATGCAGGTAAAATAATTCTGGCTTTTGGTGATTTTGTAATAAAAGGGAATTATGTTGTAGGTCTTATCATCTTTTTGATCCTTGTTATCATTAATTTTGTTGTTATTACAAAGGGTGCGGGCCGTGTGGCTGAAGTGGCAGCCCGTTTTACATTAGACTCAATGCCCGGCAAGCAGATGGCAATTGATGCAGATCTTAATGCTGGTGTGATAGATGAAAAACAGGCGCGTCTCCGTCGTGAGGCTATTACTCAAGAGGCAGATTTTTATGGTTCCATGGATGGTGCCAGTAAATTTGTTCGTGGAGATGCAATTGCCGGTCTGGTTATCACAGTTCTCAATATAGTTGGCGGATTCATAATTGGTATGGCCCAGCACGGCATGACCATGAATGAGGCGGTTACTACTTATACGCGTCTTACTGTTGGTGACGGACTTGTCTCGCAAATTCCTTCGCTGATTATTTCCACAGCTGCCGGTATGGTTGTAACCCGTACGGCCACGGATACGGATATGGGTAGTGATGTTATAGGCCAGATTTTTTCCAGTAGCCGGGCAATATATATGACGACAGCTGTTTTATTTGCCCTGGGTATTACACCGGGTTTACCTTTCCTTCCTTTTTTTGTACTGGGTACAGTGACAGGCGCAGTGGGTTATATAGTAAGAGAACCAAAAGAAGCAGAGGAGGCAGCCGCAGCTGCCGAGGCAGAGGGTGTGCCTGAAAAAGCTGTGGAGGAAGTTGAAGACTATCTGCGAGTTGATCCTTTGGAGTTGGAAATAGGTTATGGCCTGATTCCTATGGTTGATACAGAGCAGGGTGGAGATCTGCTCTCACGCATTACGCAATTACGTAAGCAGTGCGCCACGGAAATAGGCATAATTATTCCTCCTATTCGTATAAGAGATAATATTCAGTTGAAACCACACGGATATATGGTTATTATTAAGGGAGTTACTGTAGCCACCGGTGAGCTTGCGCTTAATAGATATATGGCTTTGAATCCCGGTGCGGCCTCTGGCGAACTTGAGGGAATGGAAGTGATAGAACCTGCCTTTGGTCTGCCGGCAACATGGATAGCAGCAAAAGACAGAGAAAAAGCAGAGATGCTTGGTTATACAGTCGTTGAGGCTGTTGCCGTACTTACAACTCATATTTTGGAGATACTAAAGGCACAGGCACATCTGATACTTACGCGGCAGGATGTAAGAAACTTACTGGACAATATGAAGAAAGAGCAGCCTGTGCTGGTTGAAGAGCTTGTTCCAAATATTTTATCTTTGGGTATTGTTGAAAAAGTGTTGCAGAATCTGCTCAAAGAGCGTGTGAGTATACGTAATCTTGGTACAATCCTTGAGTCGCTTTCTGATTGGGGATTGATGAGTAAAGATTCGGCTGTCTTGACTGAGTATGCCAGACAGGCACTCTCTGAGACCTTGATTAAACCATATGTTGACGATTCTCAGATCTTGAGAGCAATAACACTCAGTCCTGCTGTGGAACAAATTTTTCAAACCGCTGTAGAAGAGATCAGGCGATCCGGTATCCAGGCCGGAATGGATCAGATGGTATTGCCGCCGGAGGTGATGCAATCACTCTATACTGAATTGGCAACAGAAATTGACAGGCTTGTTCAGGGTGGCTTCCAGCCCGTTATTGTTACACCTCCTGCTTTCAGGAGTTTTTTCAGAAAAATGATTGAAGGTGTTTTTAATAATTTGGTTGTCTTGTCATATGGTGAGATACCTGCACGAGTGGAAATTGAGTCAGTAGGCACATTGGGGTTCGGTAATGATAGTTAAGCGATTTAAAGCGGCAACCATGCAAGAGGCCCTGGCATTGGTCAAGCAGGAACTGGGCGATGAAGCTGTAATTCTTAAGTCTGAAACTGTGGCCAGATCCGGAATATTGGACCTACGTAAAAAGCCGGCTATAGAAGTTGTTGCAGCCATAGATGTAAAGCCGGTTGCTCCGGTAAAACCAACCCCTAATCTGGGTGGTTCCAATGGTTATTTCAGTGCCGGGAAAAGTAATTTGAGTGAACCTTCACCCAAGGATTTTGCTACTTTTTTAGATTCTAATTTTTTGGATAAGAAGAAAAATGCGGGTATTAAAAAGAGAACATCTAAATCTCAAAAGAGGGTCGTTCCGGCATCCGGGCATGCAACCGGGGCACCGGAATCAAAAGGAAGACAGCCTGTGAAACCTGGACCATCAGTGACTGCCAGCCCGGTGATCAAGCCTGGTGAAGGGCAGGAAAAACGAATTTCCTCCCTTGTAAATGAGGTTGGTGAATTACGCAATATGATACAATCAATGACTGCACGTATTGGTAATATTCAGAGTGAATATACAATGCGTGAATTTGCAGATCTGCCAGCACCATATGCTGACCAGGTAATGTCATTGATGCAGGCCGGCGTTGATAGCCGTATAGCACGGTCTTTAGTAGAGAGAGCGGCTTCTGCTGTCTCTATCGATAATCTGCATGATCCCAGGGTGCTTCAAGCAGAGATGAGCAGGCAGATAATGCAGAAAATCAAGGTGGCGGGCCCTATTAAATGCCAGAAAAATGCTGCCCGTGTTATTGTCCTTGTCGGGCCAACAGGTAGCGGCAAGACAACGACACTTGCCAAGCTGGCTGCTAATTCAAAATTTGTATTTGAAAAGAAAGTGGCATTGATTACGGCAGATACACATAATGTCTCTGCTTTGGAACATTTAAATACATTTGCCGGTATTTCCAAACTGCCTATCAGTGCAGTATATTCACCGGAAGAACTTAAAGCCGCCCTTATTGCCCAGCAGGATAAAGATTTGATATTTATAGATACGGCGGGTCGCAGCCCCAGAAATGAACAGCATCTTCTTGAGTTGAAAAGTTTTATGGAATATGCAAATCCTACTGAGATTCATCTGGTTCTGCCAGCCTCCATGCACCATATTGATTTATTAGAAACTATTAGACGTTTCTCTATATTAGATTTTAACAGAGTAGTAATTTCCAAGACCGATGAATCAAGTGCTTTGGGTAATATGCTTAATATTGCAGTTGAGTGTGAACATCCTGTATCATATATTACAACGGGACAGGTAATTCCTGATGATATTGAGCTGGCTAATGCTCAGCGTATGGCTCAGATGATAATGAGGGTAATTTAATGCAGCAATCCGATCCATTTGCTCGTTTGAAACAGATGGCCAGCGCAGATGCTGCAGCCAGAGGCCGTGTAATTGCCATTGCATCAGGAAAGGGTGGTGTGGGTAAATCAAATATCGCCTTGAATGTGGCCATGGATTTGTGCAGCCGTGGACGCCGTGTTACACTTTTTGATGCAGATACACGTCTCTCTAATATTGATATACTCGTTGGACGCGAACCCCGGCATTCCATTATGGACGTTATATATGGCCGCAGGACAATGGCTGATATCACACAGGTGGATGAATCAGCATTGCGGTGGATTAGTGTCGGCGCAATTGAACATGATTTCCAAGAGTGGGAGGAGTCTGTAAAAGAGCGTTTTTTTCATGAAATTTTCAAATTGAAATTTTCAAATGATTTTGTTTTTATTGATACTTCTGCTGGTTTAACAGAGACAATGGTCGATTTTTCTGTTCGTGCAGATGAGGTGTTGGTAATTACAACTCCGGAACCGACAGCTATCTCTGATGCATATGCTCTTGTAAAAATTTTAGGTGAACGCAGAGAAAATATCAAAATTAAGACTATTATCAATCAAGTAGTCTCTGAAGAGGAAGCTAGAGAGGTATTTGAGCGGTTTAATCTTGTAATTGAAAGATTTCTCCAAATTAAACCCGGCTTCGGAGGTTATGTAATTGATGACAGACAGTTGAAAGAGGCGGTTAAGCAACAAATACCCTTGATGCGCGCCTATCCGGATTGTGATGCGGCTCAATCGATGCATCGGATTGCCGGGGAGCTTTAGAAATGAAAAACTTGTTATTCACAATGTCCATTTCATTTAGTTTTGTAATGCTTTGTATTGCAACATTGCTGGATTTTCGTATTTGGTCCAGTTTTTGGAGAGTAGTTGGTGTATTCTTTGGCACCTATGCCGTTGGCCTGGTTGTCAGTGTGATTATTGTGATGACCGGCATGTCTAAGAGGGAGAATAAAGCACCTATGAATACTTCAACTACAGCATCGCATACTGACGGAGGTCGGGCATGATAGGCTACGGTGATCGAAGGCCTGATGCCGGGAATATGGATGAAGCAGCGATTTGGAATGCATATGCAAAGAATCGTAATGAGCATTATCGTGAAAAACTGGTTCTTCAGTATATTCCGTTGGTTAAATATGTAATCGGGCGTCAACTTGCACATCTGCCGGATCATCTCTCCAGAGATGACCTGATGAGTGCAGGCATTGTCGGACTCATAGATGCTGTTGAAAAGTTCAATCCTGAGCTTAAAGTCCAGTTTAAGACCTTTGCCATACCCAGGGTTAAAGGTGCAATTCTGGATGAACTTCGTTCATATGATATTATACCAAGATCTATTCGTATGAAGATGCGCGAAGTGCAACAGGTAATGAGATCGCTGGAAGGTAAATTGGGACGTGGCCCCTATGAAGAAGAAATTGCTGTTGAAATGGGTTTGTCAGTGCAGGAGTATCGAGATCTTCTTCGTAAGTTGGCACCAATTCGTTTCCTTTCACTTTCTCATACATTAAATAATGATGCCGATTGGGAGCTTGCCTCATCTGATGCCGGACCAGGCCTTGCAGCTGATAATGAAGAAGTTAAACAGTTGCTGGTTGAAGCTATACAGAATCTGGACAAAAACGAACGTTTGACAATTGCACTGTATTATTATGAAAAGATGACAATGAAAGAGATTGGCATGGTTTTAAAAGTTTCAGAGTCACGCGTTTCCCAGGTACATACACAGGCTATATTAAAACTTCGAAGCTCAATACAAAGCTCTATCAGTTAATCTAGGAACTTGTAGTGGATGAAATTGAGAAAATTGAATGGCAGCCTGCTCCTCTCCCTATTGAAAGGGTGAAACCATCAAGACCAATATCACGAGATAAGGATGCGCCGGAAAAATACGATCAGGGTAGTGGGCATAAGAGAGATGATGAAGAGGAAGAGCAGCACAAATCTTCAGGTGAAGATACATATCAACGTGAAGATGAAGATAATGCACAGCCGGTGAAATCTAAAAATAATAATAATGCGGTTGATGATTCTGATGAGGATGAATCGGAACCAGGTCATCTGATAGATATTACCATATAACTACTATCAAGGATATGCACTGATGATTAAGAAAAAGCCTATTATTTTTATTGTGGAAGATGATAAAGATGTAGCTTATCTGGTACAGGATATATTGGAAAATCAGGGTGCTGATTGTATTATTGAAACAAATGGCGAGCAGATAGTTGAGCGTGCAATTGAACTGAATCCGGCATTAATTCTATTGGATATTAAATTGCCGGGAATTGACGGATATACTGTTTGCCGTAGACTTAAGCGTATTGATAAGGTGAAAGATATACCCGTTATTTTTATATCTGCGTTGAACACCGAAGACGATGTTGTTGAGGCTTATCATGCAGGAGGCATTCATTATATATCAAAGCCTTTTGATCTGGATTATCTTATAAGCAAGGTCAAGGAACTACTGGCCAAAGAGCTGCCAGTCAAGGTTCATGGACGATTAAATGTAGAACGTCAGGTTCTTTATGTTAATGCCGGATATACTCTCGGAACAGATCAGTTTTTAGACCCGGTGCGTCGTTTTATAAGTAATACTGAGTTCAAACTTATTACTATAGATAATCCTCAAGATACCTTGAGGCAGGCGCGGCAATCACGTCCGGATATCATTTTGCTTGATGTGGATCAGAGTGATGTGCCGGTAGATACTTTTCTTGATGTACTCATAAGGCATCAAACTACAAAGCATATCCCTCTTGTTGTCATCTCAGATCTTTTTGCGCTTCAGGCAGGCGCAGTTGATTCTATGCCCAATGTAAAGGCTGTATTGTCCAAACCGGTTGAAGAGAAAAAATTGTTATATATCCTGCGTGATGTAGCAATGCATGGTCTTGTTTGAAAAGATCTGTCGTAAGGATATTGAATTTGCCTGAAGAGCAGGAGCATTTGCCTACGGAAAAGAGCGGAGATACACGAAGCCGCCCGGCCCTGCCTGAAAGATATTGATGAATGTTGGTGGAGCTTTGAAGAGACTGCTGCGATGCGTACCCGGAGGTAAAAAAAGTTGTCTCTCCTGAACTCTTCATGCCGACCGGAGGTCAATGCTCCTGTCAGGAGTCTACAATTGACAGGTATAAAAAAGTACTCACTTATCCTGCCCGAGAGCAAGAGCGTAATGTGTAGCACATTATTTTATAATCATCTGGAAAAGTTGAGTTTTTAAGAAACGGGTTTAACGTCAGACGGTAATGTCATTTGCCTCTATTTTTTAAGATCTCTCAGAAAGAACACTTCGAGATGACAAAAAAGTTGTGCATAATATGATGTTGGTCGTGAATGTTTTTTTATTAACGTATCCATTTATATTGTCATCTGCGTAATTCGGGCGAAGGTTGTCATCTCGATGGAGCTTGCGACTGAGAGATCTTTTAAAAGCCAGAGTCTATGCAGATATTTATTAGATTGTCAAACACCGGGTGTTGAATTGTTTTATCTCCTGTATGTGTATCATGTATGAGTCGAAATTCAACACCCGGTGTTTTTATTGGCATCAATATCATATTACGTACAACTTTTTTTATTATGTTAATTATAGTGAAGTATCAAATAAGAATAAACCCCAAGACCGAGTGTTACCATAGTAAAACCAGGGCTTGGATCCAACTTAACCTTCTTGTGTGCCAAATTATTCCAATATGAAATGCAATGGATCCTGGGCGATGTTTGCGGCATAGACTCCGTAATGCAGGTGTGGAGCTGTGGATTTACCGGTATTGCCGGAATGGGCAATAAGGTCCCATCGTTCAATGCGCTGGCCTTTTTTGACCATTATTTTGGATAGATGTGCATATAGTGTTCTGTATCCGAAGCCATGGTCTATCACTATAAATTTTCCATAACTTTTATTGTTAATGAAGTGCGTGCGTACTTCTTTAACAACGCCATCGGCCGTAGCATAAACGGCTGAACCAACTGGCATGGATATATCCAATCCCGGATGGTGTTCCATCTTGCCTGTAAATGGGTCAAGACGATTACCATATCCTGATGTTGTCCAGCCTGTACGTGCCGGGCGGATGGAAGGATAGTGGGCAATCTCTGACATGCGCATGGCCATTGTTGTATCCAATGTAGAGATACGATACTTCAGAGAGCTTACCTGGCGTTCAAGTTTGTTCAAGGCAAGATTGTCAGCCTCTGTCAGCATGGCATCTTTGATTGTATGTAGTTCGCCTGATGATGGGCCGCCAACACCATATTGCGCCAGCATGCCGTTTGAGCTTTCAGCCAGTGTCTGGAAATAAGGATTGCCGGCCATCATCTCATCTATTGCGTCCTCCAGTTCAACAAGACGTTGATGATAATCATGCAGTGTGATCTTTAATGTTTGATTTTCCTGGTGAAATTGCTGTATCAGGTGCTGCTCATCAGCATTATGCAGATATATGCTAACAGGCCATGCAACCAAGCTGAATAAAACTATTATGGCTGCAATTAATAATGAAGCACTCAAGGGCGACAAGACAAGACTAAATGCCTTGTGGCTGGATGTTTCTACAAGGGAGATGAGATATCTTTTTTTCATGGTATCCTGTTCGTTTGTTTTGTGGCTTTATATCATATAACATAGGTGCAAAAAAAATGCCACAAATGTTTATGCTTGCATGATTTTCTAATTTAATAAATTATGGGCTCTATGTCAAATCGAGTGAGTAAATTTTATATTAGTTCATTTTTAAAAATTACCCGAGGGGACTGTTGAAAAAGTGTAGACCCCGGTTGTTGTCGTTCTTTTTACGACATCACCGGGTGTCTAAATTCAATAATAACAGGCAAATTATTAAAACACCCGCTATGATAACATTAATGCAAGGCCTTTTATCGCCGGAGTAATAATGCCAAGTAAAGTATTTTTTTATAATTGTGTTTTTTGTTGTTCATCTTGTTCGTTTTGTTAGTTGCTGAATTTTTGTTCTTGCAACATTGAGTTGTGATACCAGCCCTCCGTTCATTGGGGTGGAGATATAGTAGTTGATGTATGATATTGGGGACTGGCAGCTAACAAAAGAGAGAGAAAGATATAGAGATTAGCAACGAACAAGACGAACAAGACGAACAAGAGAGAAAAAGATATAGAGATTTGTAACGAACAAGACTAACAAAACGAACAAGAGAGAAAAGATATAGAGATTTGTAAGAAACAATATATATAAAATTAATGGCAGATGATATGGTTGTATTATTAATCTGGTAATAAAAGAGAAACGATTACGATTACAATTGCGATACCGATACCGATACCGATACCGATGGAAAGGTAATGTATTCAGCTCAAAAGTGTATAAAAGTCCCAATGTTTTTTCCCTCGGAGATTGCGCAAGGAGATTGTCACGGCACAGAACGCCTCGCAATTGACACATACGGCCTTAACGCTGTCTCTGCCAGGGAGTAATTCCCTGCCAACAGGGTATTCTTTCCCTGATGCTAATCTACCTGAGGCTTTTAGTGAGCATATCCAATTGTGCTATCTTCTTTAAAATCAATATGTTGTGAGCCGTTATTTTGTTCTTTTACTTTGGTCTTCATGGCACATAGTTTGCGTGAATGTATTTGAATAATAAATGGAGTCTATGTTGATAGAAAAAATGAGACAAACTTCAGCTTCCATGCAGGCAAGGATTATGAAGCAGGAAGTCATCGCGAATAATCTGGCTAATATAAATACAACCGGATTTAAAAAGGACAGAATCTTTCAAACATTGCTGGATGATCAGCAGACTGATCTGGCTACTACTGTACAGCCGATTACTGTGTTTGAACAGGGCGCGCTGAGGGAGACACAGAATTTATCCAATGTCGCTATACAGGGTGAAGGTTTCTTTGTTGTTGATACAGCGCAGGGCCCCGGATATACCAGAAACGGGAATTTCCAGCTAAATGCGCATGGGCAATTGGTGACAGATAAAGGGCATACGATCATGGGGCTTAACGGGCCTGTTGAAGGCAGGGGGAGTATGGGGATTAATGAAAAAGGTGAGGTCTTCTTTGATGGTCAACTTTCAGATACTTTAAATGTTGTAGTGTTTCCTGATGGGACTCCTCTTAAAAAAGTGGGGAATGGCCTCTATGGTCTGACAGATCCACAGGCTGTTGGCCTTGAGACTCCTTCCGGTAATTTTATTGTTAAACAGGGATTTGTTGAAGAGTCAAATGTAAATGGTATTGAGGAAATGATCCGCATGATTACTGTATATAGAAATTTTGAGGCAGATGAAAAAGTGATGCGGACGCAGGATGAAATATTAAATCAAGTTGTTAACGAAATCAGTCGGTTTTAAGAATATAGACAGGAGTATTTGAGATGAATCGTATAATGCATACAGCATCAAGCGGCATGGCTGCGCAGCAGATGAATGTAGACACTATTGCAAATAACTTGGCCAATGTTAATACACCCGGGTATAAAAAAAGTAGAATTGAGTTCCAGGATTTACTATATCAAACTGTTCGCCCTGAAGGAGCTGTCACTGTTGAAAATGCCATGGCACCAAATGGTCTGCAGATGGGCCTGGGAACACGGCCTGTAGCTACTTCAAAGATGTTCATGCAGGGCGATGTTACAGAGACAGGAAATCCCCTGGATCTTGCAGTGCATGGAGAGGGGTTCTTTACCATACTCATGCCAGATAATTCCAGGACATTCTCTCGTGATGGTTCATTCAAGTTATCGCCTGACGGAAGGCTGGTTACCAGCGATGGTTTTATTATAGAACCGGAGATTTCTCTGCCGCAGGATACCCAGGAAGTAACTGTAAGTACAGATGGTTTGGTGTATGCACATGTGGCAGGCCAGAGTCAGCCTGAAGAAGTGGGACAGATTGAGCTTGTAAAATTTATCAATCCATCGGGATTGAAGAATCTAGGGCATAATCTTTATCAACAGACAGTCACTTCAGGAGATCCTATTTTCGGTTCACCGGCAGAAGAGGGATTCGGTACTATAGAACAGGGATATCTGGAATCTTCCAATGTAGATGTGGTTGAGGAGATGGTAAATATGATTACGGCGCAGCGTGCGTATGAGATCAATTCCAAGGTTGTGCGAACTGCAGATGATATGATGAGTATAATTAATCAGATGAAGAGGTAGCATTATATGCAATTAAGGTGGCTGTTATTATTGAGTGTATTTGCGAGTATGGCAGGTATAGAGTGTTGGGCAATGTCTGATAACGCCACTCAAATACGGTCAACGGCCATTGAATATATTGAGTCAAGAATCCAGGCTGACAGCATTGATATTGATATTAAGCTGCCATCTGTAATTCCTATAGAGGATATTTCGGCTCTTTCTGTGCGTTATACACGTTCAGATGCCAGTCTGCGTGGACAATTTACAATTCCGATTCGTATCACGCTGGTATCGGGTTTTGAGAAAACAATCTATGTAAGAACAGAGGTACGTACATTTGACCGTTTGGCTGTGGCCATGAGCAATCTTCCGCGCCACTCTGTTATAGGGGATATTGATATAAAACTCGATTGGCGTGAGACTAGCAGGATCAATGGAACGTTTTTTCGTCAGATTAACAATGTATTAGGGAAACGTGTTAAACGCTATGTAATGGCTGACCGTGTGTTTCTTGCGGGCTCTTTGGAACCTGTTCCTATGGTAAAAATGGGTGAGGCTGTAGAGGTCAGGCTTCAGCGTGGTAATATTATCGTGACAGCTAAAGGTATTGCCCGGGATGACGGGTGGCTCAGTGGTGAGATCCGTGTGCGGCTGCCGGAGAATCGCAGAGAAATGAAAGCCATAGTGACAGGTCCCGGCCTGGTCACTGTGATTTATTAACAGAACAGGAGTTATCTATGAGATGGTGGATTTATATGGCGATGGCATGTTTGGCCATGGGAAGAACAGTAGAGGCTCAACATACAACTTCAATGTTTTCAGATAGAAAAGCACACCGTGTAGGTGATGTGATAACAATTTTGGTAGTAGAGTATTCCTCTGCAACCAGTGAGGCTAAGACCTCCTCTAAAAAAGAAAATGATGTTGGTTTTCTGGGTACAGGAGGACCGCAGGCACAAGCTTATTCTCCTATTTATGGTCTGCGTGGTCAGGTTAATAATGGTTTTAACGGAAATGCCGGTGTTCAACGTAAGGGGCAGCTGAGAACCAAGATTACGGCCACCATCTCTGAAATAATGGCTAATGGAAATTTTATAATCCAGGGTAGCCGTTTAATGGATCTTAATGGTGAGAAGGAGACCACTACAATTACCGGTACTATTCGTTCTGAGGATATCAGCTGGCAGAATACAATTCTTTCTACACAGGTTGCTGATGTACAGATCGTCTATCAAGGCAAAGGAGTGGTTAACAGTGGACAAAAGCCGGGCCTGATTGCCAAGTTGTTTAACTGGGTGTTCTAATCATGGGAAATTTGAGAAAAATAGCCTATTCGATAATTATGCTGATATTGACAGTATTCCTCTTTGTTGTGCCGGTGAAATCAGAAGTAAGAATAAAAGATATTGCCACTCTGCGCGGCATTTCCAAGACACAGCTTGTCGGTTACAGCCTGGTTGTGGGATTAAACGGTACTGGAGATGGACGCCGGTCACTCTTTACGCAACAGGCAGTTAGGAATATGCTGCGTACTTTCGGTCTGGCCCTGGAGGATAAACGGCTTAATATGCGTAATGTTGCCGCAGTTATGCTAACAGCTGAGATGCAGCCTTTTCTGCGGCAGGGAAGTTCAATGGATGTTGTTGTCTCTTCAATGGGAGATGCCACAAGTCTTGAAGGTGGAACATTGTTGCGTTCGCCTCTCATCGGGCCGGATGGCCAGGTATATGGTCAGGCGCAGGGCAGCCTCTCAGTAGGTGGAATTAACATAGAAACTATGGCCGGAGGCAGGTTCAGACGTAATCATGCACTGGTCGGTCGCGTACCAGGTGGAGTAATTATTGAACGGGAAATGGCCAATACACTGGGCCAAAACGGTCAATTGCAACTACTGCTCAGAGAACCTGATTTTACAACAGCTCTTCGTATTGCCAATGCGGTTGACTCTGTATTTAATGCGGCAATTGCTAATCCTCTTGATGCTGGTACAATTGAGATTCAAATCCCTCCGGAGTTTCAGAATCAGGTTGTACGGCTCATGGCACAACTTGAAAATATCACTGTAATCCCGGATCAGATAGCCCGTGTTGTGATAAATGAGCGCACCGGGACAATAGTTGTGGGAGGCAATGTCAGGCTCTCTCCTGTAGCTGTCAGTCAGGGTAATTTGACTGTGAGCATACAGGCACAGCCCTTTATTTCGCAGCCTCTGCCGCTAACTGCAGGTGCTACTGTTGCAGGTACTCAAACCACTACTACTGTAAATGAACAGGGAACGCAGTTGACAGTACTGCCAGAGCCAACTGATGTCAGTGCTTTGGCTCAGGCTTTGAATGATTTACAGGTACAGCCGCGTGATGTAATTGCTATTTTTCAAGCCTTGAAACAGGCGGGCTCTCTGCAAGCTGAACTGGTTATTATGTAAGGACGTAATTCATGAAAATCGATTCGGCACAAAATATGCAAAAGATTTTAAATGCTAACGCTTCCGCCCGTTCAGGAACAAGTAATTCTCAGAAGAAGTTAAAGAGTGCTTGTCAGGATTTTGAAGCGCTTTTCATTGCACATATGTTAAAAAAAATGCGTAGTGCATCAGACACCGGAGACGGTTTGTTTGGAAAGGGCTTGGGCGGTGATCTTTTCCAGGATCTTTTTGATGCTGAAATAGCCCGCAGTATGGCATCACAACGTGGACTGGGTATGGCCGAACAGCTTTATGATAAGTTGCTCGAAAAAGGCCTGCTTCCCGAGTCCATATCTGGTGGTTCTGCATCAGGCAAGGTAAATGCATTTGAGCAGATTCGGCAATTTGATGCTGCCATAAGCACAGCAGCATCAGCACATGAGGTAGAACCGGCATTGATCTATGCTGTCATTCAGGCAGAGTCCGGCGGAAATCCGCATGCTGTATCAATGAAGGGTGCAAAGGGTTTAATGCAGCTCATGGATGGAACGGCCCGTGAAATGGGTGTTGCCAATGTTTTTCAGCCCCGGCAAAATATTGACGGTGGTGTTCAATATCTTAAAGCAATGCTGGCCCGTTTTGATGGAGATACATCCAAAGCTCTGGCAGCTTATAATGCCGGGCCCGGCACAGTAGAGAGTTACGGCGGTGTGCCTCCATTCAAAGAGACGCAAAAATATGTAGAACATGTAATGGAATTATTGGAATTTTACAGGCAGCAACTTGACCAATCCGGTCAATCGTAGGCGTAAAAGGGAGAAATATCCTTTGAGCACTAAAGAAAGAATAAAACCTGCCGATACTCATTTAGTAGATATGGGCAAGCTTGTCTCTAATTTAGCGGAAATTGTAGAGAAAGAGACAGAAGCTTTTCAATTACTTTTAAGTGCATTATTAGATCAGCAGGCAAATATTATTAAGGGCGATACTGACGCTGTCACTGCTTCAAATGAGAAGGTTGAGCAATTAATGGCAGAGACCCGGGTCTTAGGGAAGCAGCGTATTGGTGAGACACAGTCTCTGGGGCAGCGCCTTCATCCGGATGACGATGAAAAATTATCGCTCTCACAGGTAATTCCTTTGGTAGAGGACAGATATGCCCGGCGTCTTGGAGAATTACGGGAGATACTGGTGATGTTGATGAAAAAAATTCAGAAAACCAATGAACGGAATAGATTCCTCCTTTCCAATTCTTTGGATTTTGTAGATAATTGTATGCGACTTTTAATGCAGAATCAGCAGAAAGCCAATGCCTACAGCCGGCACGGTGTCATGGATACACCGCAAGAGTCGATGTTTTCAGGCGTAGGTTGATAGACTTTGGGGGTCTTATAAAATGTCAGGTACTGGTAGAATACTGGATATTGCAAGACGGGCATTGGCGGCTCAGGAAGCCGGTCTCAATGTTGCTTCGCATAATATAGCCAATGTTAATACGCCGGGTTATTCAAGACAGAGGGCGGTTTTCGCACCATCGCGTCCTGATCCTGAGCAATGGGGCATTGTTGGTACGGGTGTGGATGTACAGACAATTCAGCAGATACGGGATAAGTTCATTGATACTGAGATACATGCAGAGACACAGACCCTTGGTCAGTGGCAGTATAAAGAACGGGTATTTGGTGAAATTGAAGTTGCCTATAATGAACCATCGGATACAGGCCTTTCTGCAGTTATGCGGGATTTCTTTGATTCATGGGGACAGCTGGCCAATGATCCTGACAGCTCTTCATCCAGAGAACGTGTACGGCAGACCGGAATTCAACTGGCAAATAAATTTCAGCATCTGAACCGACGATTAACTAATCTGCAGGGCAACCTTAATCAGGAATTTGATCAGTCTGTTTCAGAGTTTAATACGATACTGCAACAGGTAGCTGATTTAAATGAACGCATTGTACTCTCCGAATCACGTGGCGTTACTGCAAATGATTACAGAGATCGTCGTACATATGTACTTGAAAAACTCAACGAACTGGCCGATGTTGCGGTAAATGAGTCCTCAGATGGCAATGTAACAGTCACTTTAGACGGAAATATCTTGGTTGAGCGCGATAATGCTAGTACATTAGGTATTAAGGATCGTTCACTGGGCTATTTATATGTAGGTGATCCGGTTGTAGCATCTTCTGATCGGCCCGTTAAAATATCCGATGGTAAGATGAAGGGTATTCTGGATATGCGGGATGAGATAATCCCCCATCATTTGGAAACTCTTGACGATCTTGTCAATGAGATTGTAGATCAGGTAAATACCATTCATTCGGCCGGATTCGATCGAAATAGTCTGACAGGCAGAAATTTTTTCAATGTCAATACTTCAGGTGCCGGAGATGTAGAAATTGATTCGGCTGTATTGGCGTCTATTAATAATATAGCTGCTTCGTCTGACGGGAGTGCAGGTGATGGTAATACTGCCCTGGACATTGGCAAAATAGAAGAGTCTAAAGTACTTGAAGATGATACTGTCAGTGCCAATGATTTCTTTGCCGCGCTCATAGGAGGTCTTGGTGTTTATACGCAAGAATCTTCATTCATGCGTGAAAATCAGGAATTGATGGTGGAACAGTTGAAACATCAGCAAGACTCTATTGCCGGTGTTTCACTGGATGAAGAGATGACAAATCTCATAAAGTATCAACACGCCTATCAAGCGGCGGCTCGTCTTGTCAAAACAGTTGATGAGATGATGGAAACATTGGTAAATATGGTTTAGGAAGCGGGTTTAAGTCATGCGTGTATCTGAAAGAATGAAATCGTACAACCTGTTAAGTGATATCAACAGGTCTATGAGCCGGATGATCAAGACACAACAGGATCTGTCTACGGCCAAACGTATTCATAAGCCATCTGATGATCCCGGTGGCACCACACGTCTGATGCAGCTGAAGAGCCAGGTGCGCCGTACAGAACGGTATGAAAAGAATATTGATGATGCTAATCAGCTTATTTTAACTACAGAAAATGCTATACAGAATGTAGTGGATCTTATAACGCGTGCTGATAATATGATGCTTCAGGCAGCCAATGATACTCTGGGTGCTGAAGAGCGAGCTATGCAGGCTTTACAGATGAAGGAATTTTGGAATCAGGCAATAGACATTGGAAATACATCATTTGCCGGCAAGTATATCTTTGGTGGTACAAACAATCTGACAGAACCATACTCTAAAATCTCGGAAAGTGACGATGAAACTTTCGTTTCGTCACATGATACTTCAGTTTATCTTAATAATGTTGGATTCTCTTCCGGTACTGTTAATGTAACAAGTGCTGATGGCAGTGTCACATATACTGAGGGTGACGCCACATCCGGAGGTGATTATTCCATAGATTATAAAAATGGTGCTATTACAGTACATTCCTCCGGATCCATGGCGGATGCAACGGATTTTTTAATTGATTACGATACGGATTCTCCGGTGGCTGTTGAATTAAATCCGGAAGGTGTCTCCGGCGAAATCAACCGCGTTATTGATGAAGGCATGCAGATGAAGATCAATGTTTCTGCTACGCAAGTTTTTGGTGATACTAATGAATTGCAGGCAGCACTGCATGATGCTTATAATGCACTGATCAGAAATGAGAGAGATTCTTTTCAAGGTGCCAGGGATGCTCTTTCAAGCAACCTGGATCGGGCCACCGGTGTTCAGGGAGAAGTTGGAACAAAGATTAATCGGCTGGATGATCAAAAATTCAAGTTAAGTGCAGATATTTTAAATTATAAACGACTGATGTCAAGTATTGAAGATACAGATATTGCCGGAGCACTGCTGCAACTGGAGCGCGATCAGGCTGTATATCAGGCATCCTTGCAGACCTCTGCCAGATTGATTAAAAACACATTATTAGATTATCTCTAAATAAAAGCGGCAGCCCATGACTTCAATCGATGAAAACACCGCCTCTACTGAAAAAGTTCTGGACAGCCAGTTTGGGCAGATTATATACACACCATCGGAAGTGTTGATTTTTCCTGAAGGTATAGTTGGTTATGAGGAACAACGATCTTATCTTCTTTATGATCAAGTTAAATACCGCCCCTTCGGATGGCTGATCTCAATTGATAAGCCGGAATTGATGTTTCCTGTTATTTTAGCCTCAGATCTTTTACCGGATTATAATCCGCTTATTCCGGATATGTCCGGAGATGACGCAGTGTTTCTGATTGTGGCCATTGGCGGATCAACTGAAAATGTTACAGTTAATTTACGTGCTCCCTTGCTGATTGCAAAAACTGAACGGTCTGGCCGTCAGATAATTTTGGCAGATTCAAAATATTCATTACGTCACCCACTGACTTCGCAGGTTTGAGGGGAGGACGAATTGCTCATTTTAACACGAAAATCCGGTGAAAGCATTAGAATTGGCGATGATGTCAAGATCACAGTGCTGTCTGTTCAGGGGCAGAGTGTGAAGATTGGCGTTGATGCACCTCGTAATGTCAGTGTTCACCGCCAGGAAATATACGATAAAATTGTAGAAGAAAATCGTCGTGCCGCACTATCTACTACTTTAGAGAATGCTCAGAAACTTATAGGATTCGGAGGATCCGTTGATGTCAAGGAATGACACACAATCTTATAAATCAATTGATGAAATGCTTGAACACGGCAATAATTTATTGTCTGAAAACAAATGGAATGAAGCGCAGGCATTATTCGAGAAAGCTTTACAGGATCGTCCCGATGATCCGGATATTCGCGTTAGCCTTGGCCTGGTAGCCTTTCAGCAGGGGCATCAGGAGATAGCTGAACGTTACTTTCAGGAAGCTCTTTCTGTAAATCCTGATTTAACTGCCGCTTATTTTAATCTGGGTTTGCTTTTTGAAGAGCGTGGTGAAGCAGGGAGTGCCCTTTCTTTTTATAAGGAAGTGCTACGCCGTCAGCCTCAGGATATTGAATCTTTGATCCGTATGGGACATTGCGCCCAGACACTCGATCGAACGGATGATGCGCTCAGTTTCTGGGAAGAAGTACTTCGTTTAGCACCGCAGCATCCGGATGCCGGTAATTTAGTGGCTGTTATCTATATTGAACGCGGCATGTGGCAGAAAGCCGAAGACGCTTTGCGTGTGAGTTTAGTCTCTCATCCCCAAGAAGTATCTCTGCATTTTGTCCTTGGTGTGGTGCTGAAGGAACAGGAGAAGTGGGAATCTGCTCTGGCTGCATTCAATAAAGTGGTGACCCTGGACCAAGAACATGCTGACGGTTTCTTTCATTTGGGTGAAGTCTGCCTGGCTCTTGATTTAGTTAAACAGGCAGAGCCGTTTTTTGCCAATGCATACAAACTTGATCCCTCTAACCTTGAGGCACTACATCTGTTGGGTTTTGTTTATGAGAAGCGTAAGGATAAAAAATCTGCTGTAATGATGTATGAGCAATGGGTTGAGAGGGTTGAGGCGGAGCTTGATGATATGGAAATTAGCGTTTTTAATCGTATTTGCGCGTATGTGGCAAAATATTGGTTGAAACAGGGTGATGGAACTAAGGCTTCGTTATTTGATGGGAAGATACACCAGGAACCTGAGGATGATTTCCGTGTCAGTCTGACGATAGATGATTGAGCTTTACACAATATAAAAAAGAGACAAAACATTATGAAGCTTACTGCAATTATTGAGCGCGAAGGTGATGGATATGTATCATTATGTCCGGAATTAGATATCGCAAGCCAGGGTGATGGCATTGAAGAGGCGCGAGACAATCTTAGTGAAGCACTTGAACTGTTTTTTGAAGCGGCATCACCTGAAGAGCTTAAACAACGTCTTCATGGTGATTTTTTCAAGCACAGTCTGGATAATGAATGTAAGGCGACTATGCTCAAGGTGCAGGAACCTGAGGATGATTTTCGCGTCAGTTTGACGATTGACTCGTAATCATTTGAGATGTTTAGACTTAGTACTGCCCTCTATAATGTTACTCTATTTGTAGGGGGTGATTTTTTATACTTGCTTTAATTTTGAACAATAGGTGCTATGTCTTTTGTGCCGTTTAGTCGCCATTATGACTATCTAATAAATTCAAGGTTTTTGGGGTGGATTATGAAAGCGGTTATTTTATGTGGTGGTATGGGAACCCGGTTACGCGAAGAAACAGAGTATAGGCCAAAGCCCATGGTGGAAATTGGTGGACAGCCTATTTTATGGCATATAATGAAAACTTATGCCTCTTACGGTATAACTGATTTTGTTCTTTGCCTGGGCTACAAAGGGTGGATGATAAAAGAATACTTTTTGAATTACGCTATGATGAGTAATGATTTTACATTGAATATTGGCAAGCATGATGGTATAGAACTGCATTCTGGCCGGGAAATTGAAAACTGGCGGATCACGCTGGCGGATACCGGTTTAAACACCAATACCGGGGCACGCGTCAAGCAAATTGAAAAATATATCGATACAGATACATTTATGCTGACCTACGGAGATGGCATCGCCAATGTTGATATATCAGATTTATTGAGCTATCATCAAGGTCATGGAAAAACGGGAACTGTCACCGGTGTGAATCCACCGTCAAAGTTTGGCGAATTATCCATTCGAGGGAAGCATGTACTTCGTTTTGAGGAGAAACCCAAATCAACCTGCAGTTTGATCAGCGGTGGTTTTTTTGTTTTTAACCGGGCTGTGTTTGACCATATTGATGCCAATCAGAATCAGAATTTTGAGAATGATCCGCTGGAGGCCCTGGCCATGAGTAAGGAACTTATGGTCTATAAGCATAAAGGTTTCTGGCAATGCATGGACACATATCGGGACTTTTTATATCTTAATCAATTGTGGGAGCAGGGAGACGTACCGTGGAAAGTGTGGACTTGAGCCGCAAATTCTGGCAGGACAGACCAACACTGATAACCGGAGCCACTGGACTCCTCGGTGGCTGGTTGACCCGGCAGCTTATCAATGCCGGTGCTGATGTGATTTGTCTGGTTAGGGATTGGGTACCCGACAGTCAGTTCAATAGAAGTAATTTGAGTGAAAAAGCAACTGTAGTCAGAGGCCAGATTGAAGATCAGGCACTGCTTGAAAGAGTTCTTGGTGAATATGAGATAGATACAGTATTTCATCTTGCTGCCCAGACCATAGTGCAGGTTGCCAATCGCAATCCCGTTTCAACATTTGAGAGCAATATAGGCGGGGCATACAAGCTGCTGGAGGCCTGCAGACGCTCTCCTGAAGTCAGCCGGGTGATATTGGCTTCATCGGACAAAGCTTATGGTGATCAATTACAGTTGCCTTATGACGAACAGATGCCCCTGCAGGGGATGCATCCCTATGATGTTAGTAAATCATGTGCTGATTTAATTGCTCAGATGTATTATAAATCATATAAGCTGCCTGTGACTATTACTCGATGCGGCAATTTTTTTGGCGGCGGAGATCTTAATTGGAACCGTATTGTTCCTGGAACTATACGTTCAGTGATTCGTGGACAGCGGCCTGTTATTCGATCTGATGGACAGTTTATACGTGATTATATTTACATCGAAGACGGTGCAGCAGCCTATATAAAATTAGCAGAAAAAATGGATGACTGCTCAATACATGGACAGGCTTTCAACTTTTCATATGAAAATCAAATTACTGTTATTGATCTTGTAAAAACTATTTTGAGGTTGATGGATTCTGACCTTGTACCTGATATTAAGAATGAAGCCTCCAATGAAATCCTGCATCAGTTTCTAAGTGCATCCAAGGCCCGCAGGTTGCTGAAATGGGAACCCCTATTTACTTTGGAAGACGGCTTGTTTCGTACGATTAATTGGTACGGACAATATTTTGGAGAGGTTAAATGATCGTTTCTGATACAGTCTGCCGGGCATGTGGTCGACGCGGTCTCGATATTGTACTATCCCTGGGACAGACACCACTGGCAAATTCGCTGCTTGATGAACAGTATCCAGAAACACCTGAAGCCGAATTCCCTCTGGAGCTTGCACTGTGCACTAACTGTTCGCTGGCACAGTTAACAGAGACAGTTTCTCCGGAAACGATGTTTCGCGATTATTTCTATTTTTCTTCATTTTCTGAGACTATGCTGCAGCATTCAAGTAATCTTGTTGATAAAGTAATTGACCAACAAAATCTGAACAGCGACAGTTTTGTTGTTGAGATAGCCAGCAACGATGGCTATCTGTTGCAATATTATCAAAAGGCAGGAATTCCTGTTCTTGGCTTTGAACCTGCACTGAATATAGCTCAGTATGCACGTGATGAAAGAAGTATTCCCACAGTCACCGAGTTTTTTACTGATAAAGCTGCTTGTAGCCTGAAATCAGAACGAGGTGGTGCTGATGTCATCCATGCTCATAATGTTCTGGCTCATGTGCCTGATCTTAATGGTTTTGTAAATGGGCTGAAAATACTTTTAAATGATGACGGTGTTGTCGTTATAGAAGTGCCTTATGTTAAGGATTTACTGGATAAATGTGAATTTGATACAATCTATCATGAACATCTTTGTTATTTTTCACTTACAGCTTTGAATACTCTTTTTAAACAGTGGGGACTGGATGTTGTTCAGATAGAACGAGTAGCAATTCACGGTGGAACTCTAAGGTTGTTTATTGCTCATACGGGAAGTGAAAAATCTGATGAATCCGTTTCCGCTTTACTGATGGAGGAACAGCTGTGGGGTGTGAATCAGCTGTCAGTTTATAATAACTTTGCCGGTAGGGTTGAATTATTAAAAAAAGAGTTGCTAGTTCGGCTGAATCTACTGAAAGAAGAAGGGAAAAGTATTGCGGCATATGGTGCAGCGGCTAAAGGCAGTACACTGCTTAATTATTTCGGAATAGGCAGAGAGTATATAGATTTTGTTGTGGACAGGAATATACATAAACAGGGTCATTATATGCCGGGTGTTCATATTCCTATTAAATCACCTATCAGCCTGATAGATGAGATGCCGGACTATGTACTGCTTCTTACATGGAATTTTGTAGATGAAATTATCGCACAACAAAAAGAATATCTTGAAAGAGGCGGCCGTTTTATAATACCCATACCTGAGCCCAGGATCGTGCAGTTATGAAATTAATTGAAACCAGACTCAGGGGAGCCTATGTAATAGAACTGGACATGTTATGTGATGAACGAGGTTTTTTTGCCAGAAGTTTCTGTCAGGATGACTTTAAAAAGTATAATCTTGAGTTTTCCATTGTTCAATGCAATGTCTCTCAAAACAAAAATAAAGGGACATTGCGCGGTATGCATTTCCAATCAGCACCATTTCAGGAAGCTAAGCTGGTCAGCTGTACAAAAGGTGCAATATATGACGTGATTATTGATCTGAGACCCGATTCAATTACATACTGTGAATGGTTCGCAATTGAACTCCATTCTGAGGATTATCAGCTGCTGTATATCCCCGAAGGATTCGCACACGGATTCCAAACACTTGAGGATGATTCAGTGGTTTTTTATCAGATGTCCGAGACATATCATTCGGAATTTGCTAGGGGTATAAAGTGGAACGATCCCGTGTTCAATATTAAATGGCCGGAAATTGAACCCCGGGTTATTTCTGAGAAAGATCGGTTTTATACTGATTTTCAAAAGGATAAGGATTTTATATCCTGAAAATTATTGAGGTTGTTTTATACTGATGAAGATACTGGTTACAGGTGCTACCGGTTTTGTAGGGAATTATGTGGTTGCCCATGCTATGAGTAATGGGCATGAAGTCATTGCTACGTCTAATAAATCTGATCAGGCAGCACAATGTGACTGGTATAATGAAATTGAATATAAATTATATGATTTTAACAGTTGCTCTGACAACCTGTATGAGTATTTTGGAAAACCACAGATTCTCATTCATCTGGCCTGGGATGCGCTGGATAACTATAAAGAAAAGATACATGTGGAAAAGATTTTTCCAATGCATGTTATGTTTCTAAAGAATATGATTGAAGGTGGATTAAAGAATCTTACTGTCACTGGTACATGTCTTGAATATGGTCTTCAGGAAGGATGTCTGACTGAAGATATGGCTGCTTTACCAGTAACTGCATATGGTTCTGCGAAAAATAAGCTGCGAGAGTGGCTTGAGCAGTTTCAGAGTACAAATGCTTTTTCAATGAAATGGCTGCGTTTGTTTTACCTGCATGGTAGGGGGCAGAGTTCTAAATCACTGTTGTCACAACTTGATACCGCGCTGTCGAAAGGAGATTCAGTATTCCCGATGTCAGGCGGCAGGCAGTTACGTGATTATCTTTCCGTAGAAACAGCAGCAGAATATATAGTCACGGCCGCAATACAGAATGAAGTTAATGGTGTGATTCACTGCTGTAGTGGTCAGCCGATAGCGATAAGGGAATTAGTCGAAAATTATCTGTACGAAAAAGGACGTAATATAGAATTGGATTATGGTGTCTATCCTTATCCTGAGTATGAGCCCATGGAGTTTTGGGGGAGTTCCCTAAAATTAAATAAAATATTGTTTCCTGAATAAATACATATTGTTCTGATGTTAACATTGAGATCATTGAGGAAATTGATGAAGGCTAAGATAAAACCAAGAATCAATCTTGAAAATCGAACACGCTTGGAAACAGTAATCCCGCTTTCGACACTGATGATTCTATTTGTCGATCCGTCCAGCCTGTGCAACTTCAAGTGTAAGTTTTGTCCCACCGGAGATCATCAGATAATTCGGGATTCGGGACGATGGCAGGGACTGATGGATTTCCTGTTTTATACGAAAATTATCGATGATCTGAAAGACTTTGACAAGCCCCTTAAAGTACTCCGGCTCTATAAAGAGGGTGAGCCGTTGCTCAATCCCCGACTTGCCGATATGGTGCACTATGCCAAGCAGAGTGGCTCTGTACAATATATTGATACCACTACTAATGGTTTATTGTGCGATCCTGAACGGATGAAGCCTATTCTTGATGCAGGTCTCGACAAGATAAATATTTCTGTCAATGGCATGTCTAGCCGGCAATTTTTAGAGTTTTCTGGGGTTGAGTTGGATTTTGACCACTATGTCGAAAATATCGCCAGACTCTATGATATAAAAGGCCAGTGTGAAATCGCCATTAAGATCGCCGGAGATTTCTTGACCGAGGATGAGAAAGAGAGGTTTTATCTCACATTTGGAGATATAGCCGACCGGATCTTTATTGAGAATGTCGCTCCCTGCTGGCCGGAATTTGATGTGGAAGACCATTTGGATGTAGAGATTACAAAAGGGATTTATGACCAGCCTCTCAGTGATGTGAATACCTGCCCTTATATATTCTACATGATTTCAGTCAATTCTGACGGTTCTGTTAGTTTGTGCTTCCTGGACTGGTCGCATAAACTGTTGATTGGTGATGTCAGATTTCAAAGCCTGAAAAGTATTTGGGATGGTGAGCCGCTTTACAGGCATCAGCTGTCGCAGCTTCAAGGCAAGCGGAAGGCACATGCCATATGCGGTCAGTGCAGTCAACTGTCGCATTGCCTTCCTGATAATATAGATCCCTATGCGGATGAACTTTCAGTTCGTCTCATTGCGTCTCGACAGGTGCTGAAGAAATGAATGTCCTCCATCTGACAGCCCATCTTGGCGGGGGCGTTGGTAAAGTGATGAGTGGTCTCGCGGCTCAGTCGGCAATTTCAGGTTTTGGTGTACAGCATCGGTGGGTCTGCTTTGAGAAGCCGGAACGGACGTTTTTTATCGATAAAATCAGGCGTGTTGGATGTGAAGTGATCATTCAGCCTGACTCATCGTCGCTGGTGAAGTTGATTGATCATGCAGATGTCGTGCAGCTTGAGTGGTGGAATCATCCGGCAACGTTGGAGGCCCTCTGTGCTTTGCCGGAGCGGCCCATGCGGCTGATGGTATGGAGCCATGTCTCTGGACTGTACACCCCTATATTTCCATCAAAGTTACTTGAAGCGACCCATTGCTTTCTTTTTACATCGCCCTGTTCTTATGAAAGCCGGGAGGTGGCGGTGATGCCTGGGGAGGTGAGAAAACGGTTCGGTGTGGTCTCAAGCAGCGGCGGCTTTGAAGGTTTCCCTGAGCCGGTGGAGGGAAATAAACAGACGATGGTTGCCGGTTATGTAGGCAGTCTCAATTTTTCAAAGCTTCATCCCGATTATGTCGATTACTTGGCAGCCGTTGGCTTGCCGGATTTCAGCGTGCGAATGATAGGTGATCCGACAAATCGTGAAGTCCTTACGAAACAGTGTTCCCGGCTTGGAAGGCCTGAACTGCTGAATTTCAGGGGATACACGGATGATATTATCCCTGAGCTCTCGAAAATTAATGTGCTTGTTTATCTCATGAACCCAAAGCATTATGGTACAGCCGAAAATGCGCTTCTTGAGGCGATGGCCATTGGTGTAGTTCCGGTAGTATTAGACAATCCTGCCGAGCGCCACATTGTGGAGCACCAGAAAACAGGGCTGATCGTTCAATCCCAGAAGACATTTGCCAAAGCCATCCAGTGGCTGCATGAATATCCTGAAGAACGGGTAGCCATGGGACGCAGGGCCGCGCAGTTCGTGCGGGCACGGTTCTCAGCGGAGCAGACGGAAATTGCACTTCATAAGCATTATATCTCTCTGCGATCCAGTGAAAAGAAGTCAATTAACTTTTCTAGGATCTTCGGCGATGATCCCGTGGATTGGTTCCTGGCGTGCCAGCGTGAGAAGGCTGTTTTTTCCAAAGAGGGTGATATCTGTTTCAAGCATGGATCAATGAACTACGGCCTGTTTGAACAATCTAAGGGGTCTGTTTTTCATTTTAGTGAGTATTTCCCGGACAATTTGAAGTTAAAGTTATGGGCTAGCAAGCTGAAGACACTACAAGTGAATATGGAAAAATATCAGATTAATCAGCATCTAAAAAAAGATAAGTTCTAATTTTGCAAGGGAATTAAGGGGAGTGGATTGTTGAACAAACTATTAATGATCATTTTTACAGAGAATTCCAATCTAGGCGTATCAATGTTATGTTCACTCACATGTAAATATGGATGGGAAGCCGATATATATTTTGTACCCCCTAATGGTAACAAGAGTTCGGACCTCGCATTTTATATTGAAAAATATAGGCCGAATTTAATCGGTTTCTCATTTAAATCCTGGGAGAGAAGCCAGGCATTGTCTCTGGCTGAGGACATTCAGAGTATTGTCCCTGCAAAAATTATTGCTGGTGGAATTCATCCATCTTTGATGCCGAAGGATATTGCTCTGACCGGTTTATTTGACGCCGTAGTAGCTGGAGATGGGATGGGGATATGGAAGGAGATTCTTGATAAGTATATGGGGTTTAGTGGTGAGATTATTTCCGGTAAATCACACCCTAATAAGGAATTATATACTGAATATTTCTATTCGAAGAGTCAGATTGAGCGTATGAAAGCTACAGAAACAGCGACTGTATTGACGGCTCTCGGTTGCCCTTATAATTGTCGTTTTTGCCATTCCGGGAAACAAAAATTTATATCGCACCCGGTTGAAAATATTGTGCAGTGTGTGTTGAAATTATACAATAACTATGGAGTCAGGAATTTCCATTTTCTTGATGATTTGTTTGCATGTAATCTTAACAGATTAAAAAAGTTTCGAAAAATTATGGAAGAATCAAATTCAAAGGCCGCATTTAGCAGCCAAGTTTCCGCTAAGGCTGATTGCTTTACTGCAAATATTGCTCAAGAGCTTATACGGATGGGAGTAGAAACTGTTAATTTTGGTATTGAAACTGCATCTCCCAAGTTGTTAGAATTTTTAAATAAACGGCAAACAGTTGATGATGCATGTAGGGCCGTAGAAGTCTGCCATGAGAATGGCTTAAATTGTGTAATCAATCTTATGTTTGGAATTCCTACTCAGGATGAAGAGGATTACCGTTGTACCTTAGAATTTGTAAAAAAGGCAAAACCGGATAGTGTGAATTCCTTTTTCTATACCCCATATCCAGGGACTGAATTATATGATTATTGTTTTGAACATCAATATCTTCCTGAGGCATTTAACAAACATCGATTTGACTGGTTTAGGCCGGATATCGATGGGATTTCTGACTTACAGTTAAAATTGAATAAGGTGGATTATGATTTAGCCATCAATTATATAGAACAAATAGACAAAGTGATGAATCGTGATGAAACTTTATTCGAGAGAATGGAAATAGTTGATTTGCAGCCGTGGGTGTTAATTGGAACGACAAGGCATTATTATTACAAGACACTGATGAGGAAATTGGCGTCTTTAAATTGGGGGAATTGTCTGGGGTATATTGATATTGATACAGAAGCAGGCTTCAACTTGGAAAGTAAAGATGATCTGTTAATCCGATATAATGAGAAAACTAGCGCGCCACCATTTTGGTGTGTTACTTATTCATTCCTGGGTTCAGATTTTGACGTTATTGAGCGGCAAGTAAAAAATCGATTTGGCGGTGATTCACCATTGATTTCGATTTCATCTTTCCAAAAAAGCCATACTAAGGCCGATATACACAGAATTTTGAAAGACCAAATATAGAAAGTAGGAATTGGAATGTTTGAGCGAATTTCAGAAGAAGGACTCTCTCAGATAAAAAAACTTAACTATTTTTGCCCCGTCTGTCGGTCAGAATATGGTGCAGTATTGGGACGCCTGAGTTACACATTATTTGATGACAGCCCATTAGCGGGATCATATGACGCTATCTGTTGCAGTAAGTGCGGTCTTGTCTTCTATGACACGCCTTCATCACAGGATGATTATACTCGTTTTTACGAAAAATCTTTTTATAGTTCTGCCTACATTGATCGAGAGGTTAGTGCAGATGAGATAAAGTATTTTAGTAGGATAGAAGGAGTAATCGCACCATTTATTAAGAATAAAGATGCCTCAATATTTGATGTAGGCTGTGGTGTCGGTCGATTACTTGAAACATTGCAGTTGTCGGGATATGCAAATCTCTGTGGTGTGGATCCGGCGCCGTCATGTGTTGAAGTGCTGATAAAAAAAAATGGGATTAATGGTGAAATTGGCTCGATGGCAGATTTGCCTTTGGAAATCAGTAGTGCAGATGTTATTGTTCTTGCTCATATCATTGAACATGTTCTCGATTTGCCTCAAGCCATCCAAGAGGTTCATTCCAAACTTACAAAGGACGGCATAGTTTATGTGGAAGTGCCCGATGCCAGTAAATATGAAGCTGTGAATTCGGTCTCTCCCTTACGTTACTTTTACCTTCAACATGTAAATCATTTTGATGTACATCATCTATGTAATTTGTTTGAAACGAATGGTTATGAAAAGTTGAAAATTGTACATCATTTACGGGTGGAGGGAGAATTGTTGATGCCTTGTGTCGGGGGGATCTTCAGAAAAGTCAATATACAACGTGGTTCAGTGAGGCCCAATTTTGAACTGGCTCGAAAAGTTAAGCGTTGGTTTGAAAGTATTTCTTTAGACAATAACGAGGTCCTTGCTAATTTAGCATTAAAAAAAACAACAGTATATCTTTGGGGGCTTGGTATTCATGCTCAGATGATGCTGGGAATGAGCGGACTTGGAGATTGCAATATTAAATATTTTATTGATGGTGATAAAAGAACCCAGTGTAAAACCATTGATGGAAAGAAAGTTGATTCAATAGAGGTGCTAAAAAAAGCAACGGAGCTAGATGTGGTTGTTATTGGAGCTCCTACACACAGTATGGAAATGTACCGGTATCTGACAGAAAAAGTTGGTTTCAAGGGAAAAGTGATTGTGTTGGGATTTGGTGATGTTCATTATGCTCCATAGAGACTTCTGGTTACGCTAGTTAAGCTGCCGGTTTCTAAGAGGGCCTCCTCCTATGGTAGGTTTTATGATGTTAGGTATTCAGGAGACACAATGCAAAGGGGCTTATATGTAACTTTTTTATGTATTAACATAGAAAACTGTTTAAGCAAATCGGAAATAAATGTATTGCTGCCAGCTTCAATAATTCCGCATGGCATCCTTTCGATTGATGAATACATGAAGGCGAATGTAAATAGCCCAGTAAAATCGAGCTTCTTGATTTAAATATACTGTCTTTGGACAAGTATCAGTTAATTCGGTTTTGAAGTTCCTGCAATGGATGATTTTTTTAATTGACCTATTTGAGAACAGCACGAGATCGTCAGATAAGTAGTGTTCTGATGAATAAGGAGAAAGCTGATATGAACCATTCAAGTATCCCAAGTGCTGTGCCTGCTGATGCATGTAATGCAGCTAAAATAGCAGAAAGGATCCGGGGCATTGAACAGGGCTTAATTAATAATACATTGGCGGTCTTGGTTGTGGAAGCCACATCAAGATGTAATTTGACGTGCTCTTTTTGTGGCATGCATAGTAAGAGTCTTTCAACAACGGACAATTCAAAAAATAGAAAGATGACCCCACCTAAAATGCATATAGATTTGGATCTTTTTAAAGAGACAGTCAAGAAATGCCAGGGCATAGGAAAACTCAAGGTGCTTTATTTGCATGGCAATGGAGAACCACTGTTAAATCCTGATATTGTTAAAATGGTGGATATTGCTAAGAAAGCAGATATTGCAGAACAGATTATTTTGGTGACAAATGGTGTACTGCTTAGTAAACAAGTGTTTATGGATTTGGTTGTTGCCGGCATAACAAGTATTCGAGTAAGTCTAGATATTATTTCGCCCAAGAAATTTCGTGAGGTGAAAGGAGCTGATTTTGCTGAGATAGTACTAACGAATATAGATGCGTGCATTAATTTGATGAGATCCGATCATCTACCCGTAACATTGACTGTTTTATGTGCAGATCCTAAATCAGAGGACAAGGAAATTGTTGAGGAGACACTGAAGATTCAAGAATATTTTGAAGAAAAAATTAATGACATGGCAAATGTAATTATTCAATATAGAAAATTATTTAATTGGGTGGATTCCATCAAGAGGATAACAGATGGAGGTCCATATCGACGGCCAGTTCCATGCGAGCAGCCTTTTTATTTGCTGATGGTACATGCCGACGGCGATGTATCAATGTGCTGTGCCGATGCCATGAAGGAATTGATTGTAGGGAATATCCAACAGTCAGATTCAATAAAAAGTATTCTCATGTCAAGCGGATTAAAGGCTAGGCAAAGAAACCTTCTTAAAATGAATTATAACGGGATTCTTGCTTGTGAGTGTTGTGAAGTCTATTCGATAGTTGATAAAAGTTTATTTGAAAAGCGTGAAGAATTATTGAAACTCTTATTGATATAAGATATACGAAATGGAGTTGAGATGAAAAAAATAATAAAAAATATATTATTTATTATGCCTCCGTCCAAATCTACACATGAATTGACAGGAGAAAGTGTTGCTTCCTACAAAGAATTACCTTATGGACTACTTTCAATAGCCTCTTATGTCAAAGTATATAGTAAAAAAAATATTCAAATTCAAATATTAGATTTAAATGCGAGCAGGAATATCCACTATAAAGATATTTTAGAGAGAAAAATTGAAGAATTTGAACCTGATATCGTAGGTATTTCTGGATTGTTCAGCTCAATGTTTGATTATGTTAATGAATTTTCAGTCTATGTAAAAGACAAAAATCCCGACATATTATTGGTAGTGGGAGGCAATGTTTCTACCAATGCCTATAAATTACTGTTCAAGCATAATGGGTATATTGATGGAGCATGTTTTTCAGAAGGCGAAGTTCCTGTTTTAGATTTGATTGAGGCTGATAATCCTTTTGAAGCCATGGAGAAATCGCCTTCATGGATTACACATAAAAAAATTGCAAAAGGAATAATCCCTGTAGCAGCTTTTATCCACAATCTCGATGAAATACCACCAATTGATTTTTCTATGATTGATATTGACAAATATGATTCTAGATATCGTAATAATAATCCGATAGCCAGAGATGAAAATGGGATGGTTAGGTTGCCGTTTATTACGACCCGGGGTTGTCCTTTCAATTGTATATTTTGCGCTGCAGGTTCTCTTTCTGGTAAAAAGGTAAGATTTATGAGTGCAGAGAGAGTTATCTCTGACATAATTAGGGCAAAGGAAAAATATAATATGAGGAGGCTTGTTATCAATGATGATCAATCATTAATTGATAAAGGTCGAATCAAAAAGATTTTAGAAGCAGTAGTCGGATTAAATATGAGTCTGGAATTCCCAACCGGTTTAAATGTAAAGTTTATAGATGAGGAAATCGCTTTATTATTAAAAAAAGCGGGCCTTGAAGTAGTTAATCTGGCTATTGAATCAGGTTCTGAATATGTTTTGAAAAACATTATAGATAAACCCATGAAACTTTCTGATGTTAAGCCTGCTACAAAATTATTAAGAAAGCTTGGGTTTTTTGTGCATGGTTTTTTTATTTTTGGCCTTCCTGGAGAACGGGAAGAGGATCGGAAGGCAACGGTAGACCTAATAAAGGACGTGGGTATTGATTGGTCAAACATTTCTGCCGCAGCTCCATTAAAAGGTAGTAGATTATATGACATATGTTTAGAAAAGGGATATATTGACGACAATAATGATCTTTTGGATTCACATGTATATCAGGCGACGATAAGGACTTCAGAAATTGATCCTGATGTATTAACAGAATATATTTATCAAGTAAATTTGGATGTTAACTTCGTAAATAATCACCGCATGAAAACAGGCGAGTATGATGTAGCAAAGGGGTATTTCAGCAATGTTGTTGAAAACCATCCATCCCATGCCTTTGCGCATTACTATCTCTCAAAGGCTTATGAGCAGTTGAATGGTAAGGCTGAATTGTCTGTGAAGCATAAGAATGCCTTTGCTGATTTAGTTGCAAACAATGAAAAATGGAAAAAATATGCCATTGCTTTTAATTTGATTTAGATTTAATATTAATTGAATATGATTTTAAGACATGTTCATAACTACACATAATGTGGAGTAGAAAAAAATGAACCCAATTAATGACTTTAAGGCTGATGTTCAGAGGAATTTAGATGCGATTTCGAATGACCGAGACTTTCTTGGTTTGTCCAATATATGGATTCGTGAGGCAATTCGATACAATTATGCGCATAATTTTCAATGGCTTGGTCGGCCGATTATACAAATACCCCAAGATATATATGCAATACAGGAACTTGTATGGGAAGTTAAACCTGACCTTATTATTGAAACCGGTATCGCTCATGGGGGTTCACTAATAATGAGTGCATCCATGTTGGCAATGTTGGACTATTGTGATGCTGTTGAAATGGGCAAACCTCTAAACCCGGTGGATTCAGAGAGGCTTGTACTCGGTATTGATATCGATATTCGTTCTCATAATCGGGAAGCGATTGAGGTACATCCGATGACACATCTGATAAAGATGATAGAGGGGTCTTCTATTGCTGATGATACTGTTCATCAAGTCCATGAAATTGCACAAAATTATGATAAAATACTAATTTTCCTCGACTCAAATCACACACATGACCATGTACTATCAGAGTTAATGTCCTATGCACCGTTAACTTCTGTCGGTAGCTATTGCGTAGTATGGGATACAGGAATTGAAGATTTGCCTCAAGATTTTTGTTCTGACCGGCCATGGGATAAAGGCAATAACCCAAAGACTGCTGTGTATGAATACTTGAAAAGTACAAATTGCTTTAAAATAGACAAGAGTTTTAATAATAAATTGTTGATAACAGCCGCACCGGATGGATATTTAAGAAGAATCAAGTAAAATACATGGAATTGAATCAAGTGGAGGTATGGCGATATGACATTGAATCTCGCAAGTAATCCGAATAGGCCCAAAGTCACGGTTGGATTGCCTGTCTGCAATGGCGAGAGGTTTCTTTCAGAGGCGATTGAATCGGTTTTATCTCAAGATTTTGAAGATTTTGAGCTAATTATTTCCGATAATGGATCAACAGATTCTACTTATGATATATGTATGGAATATGCCGGTAGGGATAAACGGATAAAATATTACCAATTTAAAAAAAATATGGGTGCACAAAGCACAGGCGGTCGTCTTATTGCAGCATCATCAGGAGAGTATTTTTTATGGGCTGCAGACGATGATTTAAGAGAGCCCAATATGATCAGTGAGTGTCTGAGGGTGATTGAAAATGATGACAGTATTGTGCTTTGTTATCCGAAGATAAAAAATATTGATGAGACTGGGAATGCTTTACCCAGTAAAAATGATTATGTGAAAGCGAATCATGATTTACCTGAAGATCGCTTTCGAAGTATACTTTGGAATTTGACAGTCTGTAGTATGTTTTATGGTTTGATCAGATCGGATGCTTTGCATCAAGTGCATCTTACTAGTACGAGGTCCCATGGGAGTGATCATGTATTCCTTGGCGAATTATCCTTGTTTGGACGATTTGTTCAGGTTCCCCAAGAACTTTTTATTCGCCGGTTCCATAATGAGAGAAAGTATGAAACTTTGGAAGAGTATAACAGTTTTAGGATGTCATATAATCCGGAGAATAATTTAGAGGGTATCTTTTTCCCATTCTGCGAGTTTGCATATGAGACCCTGAATGTAATTAAATTTTCAGCTCTGGAAGAGGTTGCGAAATCTCGGTTATATTGTGATACTTTGAAGTGTTTCCGAGAGCGGTGGAAGGGTCAGGTTTCCTATGAGATTCATCGCGCTATTAAATTGGTTGAACAAGGTGCTTACAGATATCCTTGGGTTGGTGAATCACCTAAGGAAACAACACAGATGCATGATCAATATTACTGTTCAATGGTATTGGCGCGTATGGAAATGGCAATGCTTATTTTTCCAAAATTCCCTGGTCTGCAACGGGCCCGGGCAAAGTGCATGGCCGTAATTGGTCGAACTGAAGAAGCTGATTTAATAATCCAGCTTGAAAAGAAGTCAGATTCAGTTCCAGATAGATATAAAATTTTAATGGAAGATGCGAAACGACTTGAAAGTGAAAGTCAGAATTTAGAAGCGATTAAAAAGTACCACATTGCGGCTGAACTCAAAAATGAAAGTATTGAGCCACTCTATAATTTGGGATTACTGTATTTTCGAGAACATCAGTTTGATAATGCAGTGTTATATTTTGAGAAAGCAGCCCAATTGGCACCTGGAGATGCATCGATTTTTAATAATCTTGGAGTGGTTGAGTTTTCTCAAAATAATTTTGAGAAAGCCCGTGAGCATTTTCTTAAAGCATTAGATATTAAACCTGATTATCTGGCTGCAATAAATGGGTTAAAAAAGATTGAAGAAATATAAATCCTATAGTACAAGTAATTGAAATAACAGGAAAATTAATGAATGTTCAGAATATAAAAAAACAACCAACATTATCTTTGTGTATGATTGTGAAGGATGAAGAATATTTTTTGCCGCAATGCCTGGATATTTTAAAAGATGTAGTGGATGAAATCATCATCGTTGATACAGGATCTACAGACAAGACAGTTGAAATTGCAGAAAGTTATGGCGCCAAAGTCTACCATCATCCCTGGGAAGGTGATTTCAGTAAAGCCCGGAATATCAGTTTGAGTTATGCCGCTTCAGACTGGATTATAGTTATTGATCCAGATGAAGAGTTGGACCGGGATGATATTCCAATTCTTTTAAATGCGCTAAACCGCACAGATATTGATGTGATTTTTTGCATTGTCTCTAGCGAAACGAAGGAGGGTTGGACACGGCATTCTTCGCACCGGGTGTTTAGGCGGGGTAAGGCCCATTACTCAGGAATTGTGCATAATCAATTGATTCATGGAGAGAAGAAACTCAATACTTCAGTAAGAATTTATCATTATGGATATAACCTGCCTGAAGATAAAATGGTGGCAAAATATAAAAGAACTCAAGCATTACTTGAAAAGCAAGTTAAGGTGGAGCCAGAAAATGCATATGTGCATTTTAATTATTTAAGAGTAATGCGTGCACAGAAACGTTTTAAAGAGGGAGTTAGTATCGGAAAAAAAGCATTGACTGATTGTGTTAAAACAATAACGCCGATACATCGCCAGATGATCGTACATGATACAGCTTATTGTTTAATTCAGATTGGTCGTGCTACAGAAGCAGAGCAAATGATTGGAAAGGTGTTAAAAGATTATCCTGATAACCTTGATTTGATTTTTACGATCTCAGCAGCTTTAGTTGCCAAAAAAAAATATAAAGAAGCATTGCTTTACCTACAACACTTTTTAAAAGTTAAAGAGAAAGAAAGGATATCCCCCAAAGTTGATTTACTATTGGTTGATACTTATACGATGGAAGATAAAATCTGGGCCAATATTGGAGATTGCTATCATGAATTGGGGAAGTATGAGAAAGGTGCTGAAGCAGCAAATAAGGCAATTGCTCTCCGACCTGATATTGCCGATTATAAGCGAACATTGGCCTTAAATTTATGCAGACTTGACCGTTTTAATGAAGCTAGAACTGTTTTAGAGTCTGCTGTATCAAATGAGAGGATTGATCCGTCCTATTATGTTAAATGGTCGTTTCTCTGCAATATGTACCCTAGTCTGGGTGTGATGGAACAAATACTAGAACAGGGGCTTTGTGTGTTTCCGCAATCTGATGAACTTCATAATCATTTGGCCGCTATTCTGGCTGAAAAATCACCTGATAAAGCGATCAAGAATTGGGAGCAAATACTTCGGATTAATCCAAACCATGTTGGTGCTTATTTGGGTTTGATTCAACTGGCCCTAAAGGTTGCTGATAGTGAATTACTTGATAAATTGCTTGCTCAGTTTTTAGTTTTAGAAGAACCTTCTGAAGAATTGTTGTTGAAAGTGGCCAAGATATTAATAAAGAATCAAAAACATGAAAGGTCTATTTTGGTTTTAAATAAGTATTTAGATAAACGTCCAGATGATTCAAATACTTTAGTGGACTTGGCAACCTGTCATGCAAAAATAGGTCAGTATGAAGTGGCGTTTATGGGGTATCGGGCTGCATTGAATCTGGATCCGCATAACCCGCAAATAATTCAAAATTTGAAAGTGCTTGAAAAAATGATTCGAAACAATAAGGGTTGAATTGTTGAGCCAGAAGTTGCGATGAAGATTTTTGTTTGTTTCAATTTGGGTCTACACTTATCATTCCGCTTATATTTTTTGAAATTTATGGACATACTGCCGGGGCTTCTTATTAATAAGAAGGGCCGTTTAGCCCGTAAGTCGGATTACTCTTCTCAAATCTGACAAAAAAAAGTGATAAATGAATTACAAACGATACTATATCAATGGAGCAATATATTTCATCACCGTTGTTGCCTGTAAACGGGCAAAAATCCTGACTCAGCCTGAAAATATTGAATTATTACGAGAAACTTTCAAGCATGTAAAAAAGAGACATGAATTCTATATAAATTATGTTCATCACCGGATAAATGGGAATTTTCAAGTTTCAATGCTTATGTAGAAAAAGGTTATTATCCAAAGGATTGGGGACTTGCCCAGAAAAATTTTTTAGAGGCAATAAAAAGGAATAACCGTTGGGTCGATGGTTGGATACTGCTTGCATTATCTACTGTGAAACTTGGGGGCATTTATAATGCATTGGATTATGTTTTATTGTTCCAATTCGCTAGTTA
>JAGLOF010000039.1 GCA_023139105.1 bacterium | reverse complement strand
AGTCATTGGATCAAATTACTTACCGACGGGTGACCATGATAATTAACAATCACTCGTGTGGCACGTGCCTTTAGGCCGTGCAAACTCATCAATTGAAAGTTTTATTTTTCTTATACAACTGACAGGTTCTTGTAAATAACCATATTGATGATAACATGAGAAAGTCAATTCGTGAGCATGTCCTTCAATGTTATATGTTTTTCATTTCTTTCTTATTGTTTTTTTGAATGATCGATCATGATTTTATTATAACTTATTATGCTGATAGTTTTAGCATGGCCTAAAGGCACGTGCCACACGTATTTATTTTTCTATGTCACACTGGCCGGGACACCCGACGGAATACCACCCAGCGAACCGAAGGTTGTATTTGCATCCTGTGCAGTAAATTGTTAACGCATTTATTTTATGTCAACGCCCCATACTTTCAAAAGCATCACTTAGTCCACGTCCTATTGTCATCCCAATTATAAAATCTATAATGAGGCCAGCCCCCATTAATATTCCAATATATTTTGTACTTCTGCTCATCTCAATCTTATCGATATTGTACAAAGATATTTTTTTAATTCTATTGAAGTCAGTAATTTCCACGTATGAGTATGTTGGCACTTTCAGCTGCTTTAATGCAACATCCAATTGATCAAGATTAACCTCGCCCTTCACCATGCTGGAAATTGCGAAAATCTCCTCAACCTTTAATTGAATCATTTCACTATTTTGGTCTGGTTTAACTAGTACAACTTCAAAATCAAAACCATACAATATCAGCTTCAAACTATCATTTTGTGACATTACAATTTCAACTGTACTATCCAATTCCGGTAGATTTATTGATCCGGCAGATTGAAGGTATTCTTCATACATAGAGTGATAAGTTTTAACTGAATACAATCGTATTCCACGATAAAACCCTTCAAAAATTTTTCGAGATAAATCAGTAATTTTTACTCTTTGACCACAATTAAGATTGGCTAACTTTTCCATTCGTGGATGTGCCTGAGAGTCTCGAGTAGCACGTTCAATGACACAACCCACTACTGGTAAACAAACAGAACACCGCACAAAAAACATGCACAATAAAAAGGTGTAGAATAGTTTGGCCATAAATGAAAAATCCTTTGCTGGCTAGCTTGTTTTATAGGCGTTAACGGTTATTTCTGCGGTGCGCCAAACCGTTTTGGAATTGTCACAATGAAAATATTATACAACGCCTACAATTTAACCGCCACGAACACCGGTGTCGTTGACGGCGGAAGCCAAACTGGCCTATACCGTACTAGCGGACCAGGCGTGTCCGCCTGCAAACACGGATTATACATACTTCTTTTCTAATAAATAGTTATATAAGGTACCATAAATTGTCTTTGGTCCAACAGCTTTAATAGAACCCTTGCCATCTTTAGTGGGATTCTGAAAATAACAGACACCTGCAATATATGTTTCAATATCTCTAAAATAATATCTCTCGTTTCCTTGGTTATCCTTATGATAAATCCTAAATCCCCAGACGGCTCCACCACTTACACCTTTAAAACTTTTTATTAAATTTGGACTTTGCTTGTAATCTGTAACTAATAAAATTTCATCCCACTCTCCATATTCATTATGCTGAATAAAATCCGTAAAATAATATAAAATGCCATAAGCTGATTGACTTTCAGGCATTGTTTCTGATGGGAATCCTGCTAATACAAGGAAATTATTTGATATTGATTTGTTTAGAGGACACTTTTTTAATGGAAAGAACGAGCCATTTGCCTTTAAATAGCCTAAAACTTTTATAGGAATTAGTATGAAGCATATATCAATGCCCTCTTCAAAATGATGTGCAATAAAATATTCTTTATTCTCGTATGCCCACTTATTTTTCCCGCACAATGAAATTGATATGTATTTAACATCTCTACTTTTATTAATATAATGCCAAACGTGGCGGGCGGTCAAAATACCGCAGGTACCATTAATTTCAACTAAAGTTCCAGTACCATGTAATTCAACTATTGGTTTCAAGTCTTTATCATGGCCAGTAAGGACTATTGTAGAGAAATCGATCGTCAATCGTGCTTCATCGAAAATATGCCGTGGTAGTTCACCTTTTTTCACATATTTAACATCATCCATTTTGATCTCACTTATTGTACGTACAATTAAATCACAGATAAAAACAACCGATACTTTCCGGAACACCGGTTAAGAAATTTTCCTGAACCGAAAAGTCGCTCCCGCCGCAAAACTTAATGCTCAAAGCCAGCACCGCTCGACGGGTGACCATGATAATTAACAATCACTCGTGTGGCACGTGCCTTTAGGCCGTGCAAACTCATCAATTGAAATTTTTATTTTTCTTTTACAACTGACAGGTTCTTGTAAATAACCATATTGATGATAACATGAGAAAGTCAATTCGTGAGCATGTCCTTCAATGTTATATATTTTTCATTTCTTTCTTATTGTTTTTTTGAATGATCGATCATGATTTTATTATAACTTATTATGCTGATAGTTTTAACACGGCCTAAAGGCACGTGCCACACGTATATATTTTTCTATGTCACACTGGCCAGGACACCCGACGATAAATTGTATAACGTTTTGCGTTTCTGCGGCGCGCCCAACCGGTTACCGTCGCGAACGCCACCTCAAAGCCAACTCGGAAAGCCGGCCACAATTCCGCCGGCAAACCCAGCGTCGCACGACGGCGTAGCCGTCGAAAGCCACACTAAACCAACCCACGAAATGAACCGGGCGCGACCGACAGCAAACGCGGGTTAGTCAAAAGCCTCAAAGCAAATTGGTGTACAAATCTATGTACAGATTGGTGTGTGAATCAAACTCAAGTCTTTTTAATTGAATTCCATAATAATCATTCCACCAAGCATGAAAATAATCGACCGAGAATCTTTCTGGGTATTTTTCAAACTCTGCTGCGGGTTTCCCTTGTACGCGAGAGCAACCAAATTGACTTACATAATACTTAGTTAATTTTTCATATAGTTGTACTGCGAGTTTTTTTTCGGTACCCCAAAAATATATTTTTATTGAATTAACTCGTTTTGAATAAAATTGAAAGTGAAACTCAACATTACATTTCAGCCCCATATGGTATTTAAAAAACTCTAGATAGTGATTATTTTTACTTCTAATCTTTGGTAAATCTTTGATTTCAGCTTTAAGAGAATCATATGTAATCCCAATGTAATGTAAGTAGTTTAGCAAACCTCCTGAATCAACACTGTCAATATCATTCTTTTGTACAGGGATCTCAATTTTAGGTATGAAATCAGATCTCAAATGAGGGCCCGGTGGAGGTGGGGGAATTGGATCATCATAATCTGTGTGCATATCAGGACAATCCATTCTTCTTGAAAAGCAAGAAATTGAAACTAAAAAAATTATGGTAAAGACGATAGTAAGCTTTTGCACGATAGTGCCTTTTTATTTTGACTAACGTTCTGCGTTTCTGCGGCGCGCCCAACCGTTTACCGTCGCACGACGGCGTAGCCGTCGAAAGCCACACCAAACCAACCCACGAAATGAACCGGGCGTGTCCGCTGCACACGCGGGTTGAACTAAGCCCCCCTGCGGGGGCAGATCTATATTAAAATACTTGCCTTTTTTTCGCAGTCACCATAAACTTCCTGTACTCATCAACCAATAATGAAGGAGGTCCACAATGACTGCACAATGTCCTAGCTTTATCTGTAATGCACCAATAAAACATCAGCCGCTGCTCAGGCAGTTTGCTGAAGACATGCAATTACGGGGCATGTCTGAACGTACGATTGAAATGTATGTTGGTGCTGTTAAGCAACTTACAAAACATTACAACAAATCTCCAGAGAAAATCTCTGATGAACAGCTTCGTAAATACTTTCTCTACAACAAGACTGAAAGAGGATGGTCACGAACTGCTTCTACCATTGCTCTTTGCGGTATCAAACTCTTTATCACACTTTCGCTCAAACGGGACTGGACAAGTCTCAAGTTTGTCCGGCCTGAAAAAGAAAAAAAACTTCCTGTTGTTCTGAGCAGAACTGAAATCAACAGGATTTTCTCTGCCGTTAAGATGCCCCGCCATCGTGCCTGCCTGAAAACAATATATTCTCTTGGTCTGCGTATCAGCGAAGGAACCAGCCTACAGATATCTGATATCGATTCTGACCGTATGTTCGTGCATGTTCACCGGGGCAAAGGTAATAAAGACAGGTACATCCCTTTGCCGAAGCGTACGCTTTCTATTCTCAGGGCATTTTACAAAATGCATCGTAATCCTGTCTGGCTGTTTCCGGCACCGGGCAGAGGCGGCTATGACATGCCTAATGCCGATTCTCCTGTTCCTATATCAAGCATTCAGATTGCTTTCAAAGATGCTTGTGCAAAAGTCCGTATTGCTAAAAAAGCATCTGTTCATCATTTGCGGCATAGCTATGCAACTCACCTTTTGGAAGCCGGGGTGGACTTACGTTATGTACAGCAGTATCTCGGGCACGATGATCCTAAAACGACTATGATCTACACGCAGTTGATCAAAAGAGATCTACCTGAGCCCACGCACATCATCGACCGGATCATGCAGACGCTTTGACTACTCTGGCGGACATTTTCACCCGCCATGCCAAAAACTACCTGGATCGCTATGCCAAACTTCTGCTTCCTTCTCACAAACGTGTCTTGCGTGATGTCATTCTCTGTAGAACCGAATCTCTAAGTGGACAAACTTACTTCTGCCAACACTGCCGTGAATACCATTACAGTTACCACTCATGCAGGAACAGGCATTGCCCTAAATGCCAGAACAACAAGGCTGATGACTGGCTGGACAAACAGCAACGATTGCTCTTGCCTGCTCAATACTTCATGGCGACTGTTACGGCTCCTGAAGGATTAAGAGCTGTGTTCAGGAGTAATCAGAAGGTTCTTTACAGTCTGCTGTTCAAAACCTCGGCTGAAGCTATTGGGCAGCTGGCTCTGGATAGACGCTTTATCGGTGGTAAGATCGGCATACTGGGTGTCATGCAAACATGGACTCGGCAATTGGCATATCACCCGCACATCCACTACCTGATCCCGGGCTGCGCTTTAGACGGCAATAAACTCAGGATTGCTAAAAAAGATTTCCTTTTGCATGTCAAGCCGCTGTCTATCCTGATTCGGGCTAAGTTCAGAGATGCATGCATTAAAGCAGATCTGTTTGATCTGATCCCGCAAGCGACGTGGCAACAGAACTGGGTTGTGCATATTGAGCCTGTTGGTAATGGTGTGGCTGCGCTTAAGTATCTGGCACCCTATATTTTCAGGGTGGCAATCTCGGACAGGAACATTCTCTCTGACAAGAACGGAAAGGTGACGTTCAGGTACAGAGAATCAAAAACACATCGGTTCAGACTATGCTCTTTAGATGCTATCACTTTTATTTCCCGGTTCCTACAGCATGTACTGCCAAAGGGATTTGTGAAGGTGCGCTATTACGGTCTCTTTGCTTCGCAAAATCGGAAACTTCTGGAAAAAGTCAAAGAACGTTTGGGTCAGTTATTGGCCCCTGTTAAAAAAATATGTGAAAAAATCACAAAGTCCTTTTGCTGTCCTAAATGCGGTAGTCCGATGCTCTTCATGGGTAATCTGCCGCACAAGCGGGGACCGCCTTTGAATGTTTTGTTAAATGGTTCCGGTTTTTAAAATCTGCTGTCAGCGGACCAGGTGATTTGAGCTCTGATCTTGAATTATTGCTATATTTTAGCAGATTTTACAAATAATTTTATTCTACGGTGTTCTTTGAATCTGCGTTTTTGTAGTTGTATGAATATATAATTCTCTTTTTTGGTCTCTTCTGGCCAAATACTCATTTTATGGAAAATGCAAATAGTCCCGGCCCCTTCACCGGCCTAGTACAACACCGATTTGCCGCTCGACCTGCGGTCGAGTGCAAATCTTATTCGTTAGTCCCGGCCCCTTCACCGGCCTAGTACAACACCGATTTGCCGCTCGACCTGCGGTCGAGTGCAAATCTTATTCGTTATGTGTTCTCTATATTCACAATTATACTATATCTTTTTTAGTTTAAGTGCTTCAAGAATATCTTTATAACAATGTTTAACTTCCTCACCCTCAGGATCAATAGCAAGTGATTTTTCACAATACTTTTTTGCCTGTTCAAATTTCATCTCCGCTCGATTTATAAGAGCTAAATTGTAATATGCTTCTTCTGGGTCACCTTCTAACTGTGTTGCTTTTAAATGCTCTTGTATTGCTAGCTCATATTTGCCAGCTGTAGCAAAACATGCTCCTTTAAGAATACACCCTTTTGTTCGATTCGGCATTAATTCAATCAGCTTATCATACCATTTTATTGCCTCTTGATAATTCCCCATTTCATTGTATGTATCACCAAATTCAGTATAATATAATTCAAAGAGTTTCTCTTCATCGTCTGCATTTAGTTCTAAGTCATTCAATATTTTCAAAACTTTATCATAATTATGCAAATCGCCATATATTACAGCTTCCAATAATTTCCCGGCTTTATTATTTGGATTTGCTTCAACATATTTTCTGATGGCGATAATTGCTTGAGAGTAATTACCGTCCTCATGATGCTCTAGAGCCTTCGCAAACCAATCAGTTTCTATCATACTATTGCTCCCTGATAAATAATATTTATTTAGAGTAGCTCAAGCAAACACATAACGTTGAGTTTGTGCGGCGCGCCCAACCGGTCATTGTCCAACTGAAATGTTTTAAATTGTCCAGCGGCTCTCTTTGATACCGAACTCAGTGACACGCGTCGTGGACGCCGATAGGCGTCCAAAGTCGAACTAAATTGAAAGAACGAAATGTGACGGGCGTGACCGTCACCAAACTTGTGTTATGTGTTATCATTGTTTGGTCCCAGCGAACCAGTAAAAATAAAAAAATTGGTGCTGCACTGCCACCCTGATATTGAACAAGCTGTATTCCTTCTAGTTTCAATTCTTGAGTGTAGATTCGTCTCCGTTATTTTGTAAAAAGGTCACCTCTATTGAGTTATATAATATAATACGTGCTTAATTATGTGACCACAAAAGTGATAAAAGTATTTCCCTATCATCAACCAAACATGCTAATACTATTACGCGCCAAAATAAAGTAATATAAGTTTTTAGGTTTGAATGAATACTTAAGATATTCTTTTATAGATTCGTGCATTGCAACATCATGACCAAGGCATTTATTTTTTAATACTCTTAATCTTTTTAAAGTTTTCATTTCAATGAAATCTAAAGAAAGATCAGTCTCGGGAACATCATAGGTGTAAATACGACTACCTCGTCGTTCAGATTCTGATCCATATGTATTGACTATAGTTATTTTAATAACTATATCAGCTAAATCTTTCTTTTTTGCTTTCATTTCTACTGGTAGAATTGAATAGTATTCATTAATATCTGATTGAGATATTAATGTTTTGGTTGAGCAAATCTCATCTAACTCAATATATACTTTTTTACATTTTTTAAAAATGTTATAAATATCACTATCATTTATTATGAAAATAAAGTAAATTATGATAACCATACCTATGTATAAAATGAGTGATAAAAGTGTTGGCCCATCACTATACTTAGTGGCCATACTAGCTAACCCTATCATAAATAATAATATAGACACAATAAAAGTTACGAAATATTTTAGCCACATAATAAAGCTCCTTTAAATAAAATTTGTTATAATACTATAAAGTTAATTATTGCATATCATAGTATTTGCAATTTCTTGCCATTTTTAGCCTCCTGATCTCTAAAAACCTAACTACAGGAAGTGTCTACTTTTCGTGGGGTGGTCCGACACATAACCTTAGTATAGCCGGTAAAGAAACAAAAACAATTTATTGGTACATATACAAACAAATTGGCGTTTCTAGACATTTGTAATAAAAAACTTTCCATCCCTGACCATTTCAGTATGTCCATATACAGAAATCTTATTATATGGTAAACGAGCAACAATAAACTTCTGGAGAATCAACGCTATCCCTTTTTGAACATAAATCGAACCCAACAGTTGCTCATCCCCCCCCCACAAACAACAAAAGGGAACATCCCAACATCCCTGCCATAACATCAGATGTTGGTCAAACACAATTACATGCCGGAATGATACACCTCATCCAGGCACGGGCACGCCCCCTTCCCCAAAGGGTACACCAGTGTTTAATAAAAAGAAAATGTGAAAAAAATAAATAAAAACGTGCAACTGATATGGATAGTGCAACTAATTATTTCAAATTACACAAAGATCAATCAACGTATAGACACATAACAGCAACGTAGCAATAAACATTTAAAAAAATAAGTGTAAATATATTGTAAAGCAGACAAACAAAGATAATATACATAATTGATAAAGTCAAGAACTACTTGAGTGAATAAAATACCAAAAAACAAATAACAAATTCCAACTTAAAAACCCACACATCCGAAATACTGCCCGAATTCCATCTTAGGTTATTTTTTTTCATAGACAGTATGAATTAAATATGAAAATAGCAACATCGCAAACACAATGAAAGAATGTAGTCGTACCTCTACGTTTCACTCAAAACTCTGTTCATGTTTTTTTTGGTATTTGCCATTTGCTTTTTGTTATTTGTTATTTGCCATTTGGTGCTTGATGTTTGCCATTTGGTATTTGCCATCACCACAATCTCATCACAAAACAGCCACGCTTTATTGCCTGCCCCAACATGCCACAAAGGACATTGACCAATATTCACGGCCTTCAATTTGATGAACCGAACATCCTGACCCACCTCAACACCCACACTCTCCACCGCCGTGGACAAATCCTGCACCTGCTTCACCTGAATCGAGCCGGCCCAAGTATAGACAGACCCGTCCGTCGAGACAGACACAGTGACCCGTTCCGGCAGGAAAATCCACGAGGCCTGGTTGCGCAGAAAATGACCGGAGACTTTCTTCACAGACTTCAGCGACCCTAAATCGATCAACGCTTCCAGGTCCATACTTTCAAAACCCAGCCACTCAAGATCATGAAAATCCCGGCTGCCCGGACGCCCATTGATCAACGTCTCCGCCCCGTTCCCCGGATATTGAGGACTGGCTGCATGCGTCAGCATTATTGATGCGCCGACAGCCAAATTTTTGACTTCCGATTCCCTCTCAAAACTCCTGCGGCCGGGCGGGCGCACATCACAACCCTTGCGATGCATCAGCCGGTCACCCAGTGAAGTCCGAGCCTCTTCGGCCAACGTATCCAGACGAATTACGACATCCGGATGCTGCGCCGCCACATCCATGGTCTCTGCCGGATCAGTTTTCAGGTCATACAAGGCCGCCGGTACTGCGGGGAAGGCATAAGATCCGGGATGGCCGTCGCGGCCCGGTTCCACGCCCACGTACGACCGTGTGCGATGCGCGAAGACACGCTTCCATCTGCCTTCCCGTACACCGCGCAGTTCGGCGCCATAGTAATATAAAAACGTATTGCGAGGATTGGCTGTCTCATCACCCTCAAGCAGCGGCAAAATACTCACGCCGTCAATGGGCTTCTCCGGCAGCACAGCGCCTGTAAGTGCCGCCAGGGTGGGGAGTATGTCGATAGTGGATGCCATTTTCTCACATATCGAACCTGGGGCGATTCGGCCCGGCCAGCGCATGATGGCCGGCACACGAGGCCCGCCTTCAAAGGCCGTGCCCTTGCCCTCGCGCAGTCCGCCCGTAGTCCCGGCGTGGTTGCCAAAGTTCAGCCACGGTCCGTTATCGCTGGTGAAGATAACCAGCGTGTTGTCCGATAGATCGTACCGGTCCAGTGCAGCCATCACCTGGCCTACAGACCAGTCGATCTCTTCGATGACATCGCCGTACATGCCCTGTTCAGAGCTGCCTTTGAACTTTTCCGATACGCCCAGAGGCACATGCGGCATGGAATGGGCCAGATAGAGAAAAAGGGGTGTATGTCGATTTTTTTCGATGAAACCGACAGCCCGTTCCGCGTAACGCGTGGTCAATGTGGCCTGATCGTCCAGTGTCTCGATGTGGTCAACCACCTCATCGCCCTCGATCAGCGGCAGCGACGGATAGTTCTTCTTGTGTCCCTTTTCGACGGGATTCCCGTCAAAATCCACGGGCCACATATCATTGGAGTAAGGCAGGCCCAGGTATTCGTCAAAACCATGATGCACCGGAAGGTATTCCCTGTGATGACCCAGATGCCACTTGCCAAACATACCCGTGGCATAGCCGCGCTTCTTAAGCATCCCGGCGATAGTAGTCTCCTCCGGATTTAAACCGATTTCAGACCAAGGCATCAGTGCCCCCAGAATGGAGACACGCTCAGCATAGCAGCCTGTCAGAAGCGAGGCCCGTGACGCAGAACACACCGCCTGGCTCGCATAGAAATCCGTGAAGCGCATGCCCTCACTGGCAAGACGATCCAGATGCGGCGTGATGAAACCCTTGGCCCCGTACACACCCACATCACCGTAGCCTTGATCATCTGTGAAGATCAGGACAATGTTGGGCCGATCGCCCGAAGTGGTGCATCCATTCAACAGACCCGAAGCCGACAGCACCACACCTGCCGCGCCCATGGTCTTCAAAAAATCCCGACGTGAACCATAATGATTCATCGTAATCCTCTTTAATAGTCAAAAGCCTAGGATATTAAGGTTCTATACCGAATCGAGTGGACGTTTAGCACTACACTCTTTTGAAGTTACGAAAAGAGTAATTCCAGCATGTCTCCACGGAAATTACACGGAGAGTACACTGAAAAAGATATTTGTGACAATTACGTTTTAATTCTGTATAAAATCCGTGTAGATCTGTGGAAAAAATATTGTATTATGGAAAAAATACTGATATTACCCACTCAAAATAGCATAAGACCAATATTAATATTTCTATATCTTCCATGTATTCAATGCTTTTATTGCCCTTCAACCATCCGCTCTAATCCGTGTCCTTCCGTGGAGGAAAGCACTTCACCTTATCCGTGTGCCATTCAAACACTCATTCAACGACTATCTCATCTGCAAACAACCAACACACTTTGCCCGCTCCCGGATGCCACTGTGGACAAACACCCTGAGATTGAGCCTTAACCTTGATGAATCGTACTTCCCTTCCATCCAGCTGCAGCCGAACGCTTCTCCGCACCGCCGGCCCAGACTGCATCTTCTCTTGATTCCTCCACACCTCGGCCTTGGACCATTGCTTCCCATCCTCAGAAACCGACACTTCAACCGTTTGCGGCATAAAGATCCACGACCCCGTCTGCTCAAGAAAGCCGACAGTGACGTTTTTTACAGGCCGATGACCGCCCAGATCGACCACTGCTTCAAGTTCCACACCTTCAAACCCCTGCCATAGTGAGAGATCCGCCTGTGAGCCCACGTTTTCCGGTGCCTTTATACCGTCAACCAGGCCGCCCGGCCCGCTGCCGGGATATTTGGGAGAATAAGAATACGTTAGCGCGATCGATGCACCCACGGCCAGATGCTCAATCTTCTTTGGCTTTCCGGGAAGAAAACGTTTCATGCCGTCATCACCATGCACTTTTCTCAAACGCTTGAGTTCACGCTTCAATTTTTTAAACAAGACCGAATACGTCGGTACTGCCGCCAAATTGTTCAGCTCATTGGGATCTTCTCTGAGATCATACATTTCCCACGCATCAATATCATGATAAAAACGGATGAGCTTGTACCGGTCCGTCCGCAAACCATAATGCCGCTTTACACCATGTGGTCCGGGATATTCAAAATAATGATAGTACACCGCCTTACGCCAATCATAGGATGTCTTTCCTTTGAGCAATGGTCTCAACGACCGCCCCTGCATGCGCTGCGGCGCGTTGATGCCGGCATAGTCCAAAAATGTGGGGGCGAAGTCTACATTGGCGGCGAGCCCCTTTTCCACCCGCCCAGCGGAAATCTCTTTGGGATAACGGACGATCATCGGCATGCGCAGCGACTCTTCATACATGAAGCGTTTGTCAAACCAGCCATGCTCTCCCAGAAAAAAGCCCTGATCGGAAGTGTAGACCACTACTGTGTTTTCCGATAATCCATTCTCATCCAGATAGTCCAGCACCCTGCCAATATTCTCATCCACCGCCGCAATGCAGCGCAGATAGTCTTTAATGTATCGCTGATATTTCCAGTGCTTGAGATCAGCCCCCTTATGACCGGCCCGACGCGCCGCCGTATTCCGGGATGTGTAGGCCGCATCCCACGCCTTCTTCTGTTCCGGCGTCATGCGATCGTAATTCCATTTCCAGTATTTTGCGTCCTGATCAGTACCGGCATCAGCCTTAAGGTCATTGGCGGGCATCAACGTCTCTTCGATGGACATGTCTTGATCACGCGCCGCGTCGGAGCGTGTGGTATAGTCATCGTCAAAAGTCTCAGGGACGGGAATGTCCTCATCGTCATAGAGATGCAGATGCCGCAGTGCCGGCATCCAATTGCGGTGCGGTGCCTTGTGGTGCAGCATCACACAGAAGGGCTGATCAGCATTCCGATTGTCCAGCCAATCAAGGCATAAATCCGTAGTGAGATCCGTAACATACCCTTCAACACGGCGCTTCTCTCCATTGCGGATAAAATCAGGATTGTAGTAATGTCCCTGGCCAGGCAGAATGTCCCAGTGATTAAATCCCGTAGGCGATGATTTCAAATGCCACTTGCCGAACAGCGCCGTTTCATATCCAGCTTCCTGCAGCAGTTTGGGAAAAGTAAGCTGTTCTCCGTCAAAGACAACATTATTATCGATGACGCCGTTAACATGGCTATACGTCCCGGTGAGAATGGACGCCCGGCTGGGCGCGCAGATGGCATTGGTGGCAAAACAGTTCTCAAATCGCACACCTTCTGAGGCCAATCTATCTATGTGTGGTGTTTTGTTAATTCGGCTGCCATAGGCGGAAATGGCCTGGCTTGCATGGTCATCGGTCATGATGAAGAGTATATTGGGCCGGGGCGCATCTGAAGGCGCGCAAGATGACATTAGCTGCGGCAGAGATACAGCAGCTGCACCGGTACCCAATGTCCGGAGAAAGTCCCGACGTGTGGCGTTGAACATGGCAACTCCTTGAATGAAATATTGAGGATGTATTGGAATATGATTCATTGGACACTTCTGGCAGGCACAAACATTGTCATTCAAATGACAAAATTAATATGAATTTTGTCAGCCTGCTGACAATTTTAATTAAAATCCCTTAAAAAGTCAAATGGTTTCTGTACTGCATAACGGACGCAAAGCGGCCCTAAAGAAAAATGATGAGCACTATAACGCCACTTTATAAATAATATGCTGATGATACCCAGTGATAATGCGGTAATGGCCGGATAGGGCTGCTCGTCGGTGTGTACTCCGGCCTACTTGACTTTACAAACTTTCACTTTCAAGACCTCGGTATCGCAATCATAAATATTGTATACCCCGGGTGTCCAGTGTTTTGTAATTCCGGGCGTTTGAATGTTTGGCCTCAATAAAAACACCCGGCGATGCACCTAAAAAAATGGTGCAACAACCAGAATGTTTAGTTTATAGAAATCATGCGGAATTTAGCTAGCAGAAGCCACCCAAAGGGATACAAATTCCTCCCACTTTAATGCCCCTGGCGGCGTATGCCAGGGAAGATCGAACAAATCCAAATAGACGCTCGATTACTTCAACAGAAGCATCCGCTTAACTTCTATATAATTACCAGATTTAAAACGTAACAGATAGAGTCCTGTGGGCATTTTGATACCTGAGTCATCTGTGGCATCCCACTGGACAATATGTGTACCAGCAGCAATAAATTTAGAAAACAACTCTTTTACCAACCCTCCCTGAATATTATAAACATCCATGGAAACTTCACCGGAAACAGGCACTTCATAACAGATGGTGGTCGTAGGATTGAAGGGATTGGGATAATTTTGGTGGAGCATATATTCCTGCGGAAGTGCCCTCTGTTCTTCCACACCGGTGGCCGGATCATAGGTCGTTTTTACAGCCAATATCTGTCTACTGGTGCCTGTAATACCCAAATCAAACAGATGATTGTCAATCATGCCAATAGAAGTAAATCCGCCTGGCAATTGATGCTGACTGTTTGAAATAACATAGTATTGTCCCTGTCCCTGTGCGGTTTGCCCCTGATGACTCACAAAAACCTGATCACCATGACCACCATTGCCTAAAAGGTTAAAGAGCCCTGGAATATCACCATCATGTTGATAATAGTTCACAATATCTTGCCATGTAGCCAGGCGATGACTTCCGTTGAAGACATGATCCATGATTATTGACCGGTCTGCACCCCCTGGATAATCAAGAGTCGTCACAGCAAAATCACCAGCGGATTTGCCCAGGTCTGTTTTGGCGGTGAATCCAAAAAGGGTGTTCACCTTAAGATTTGGCCAGTACTTGCTAGCAACTGTAAACTGATACTCCGGCTTACCGACAGACATCCTGCCATTATAAACCAATGTGGGACAATGATAGGTATAGTATCCATTGGCGTCACTGAATAGGGTCGTATCCTGCTCTGTGGAATTAAATCGAATTCCAACACCTGGAACGCCTTTTCCTCGCTGATCAATAACATATCCTGCGATAACAGGAGGAGCAAGTAATGTCCCTGTAAAATCATAGACCGAATTGCTTTTACATCCACTTATAGTGACAGATAGCGGCAAAAACATCCAATTACTGGCCTCCAGCTTCAAGGTTCCGGTGGAATTATAAGGCACAACAAAGGCATATTGTCCTGTAGAATCTGTTTTCACCTGAGTTTCTGCCCCCCCCCTTTTCCACTTTACAATAACACCTTGTATAACTTGCCCAAGGTTATCCGTGACCAGGCCGGAGATGGTTGGGTTATAATTCAATTGAAAATTCTCAATACAATCCTGTTTTAGCGCCTGAGTCATAAAGGTCCGGTTACACAGATAACCTTCCTTCTGAGCATAGACCTCCCCCTTCCAATTATATGGTGCCCTCACTTGATATTCCCCATCCGCGTCTGTCAACACTGTTTTTGACCATAGAGGATTACCAACAAATTTGACAGCAACGCTGTCCATGCCCATGCCGTTGATATTGGTCACCTTGCCGTTCACCGTTAAGAAATCATGATGTATGGCACAGAATTGGAAAGTAGTATCATCGTACAATTGCTCCCAAAAAGCCTGTAGCGGCTCGAAAGAATATCCCGGTTTGAAAGGGATCAGCTTTATGTTTCTAAAGTCTTCATTCACTTCGTAAGTAAATTCACCACTACCATTGGTTGTCCTATGGATTGAACCAGACTGACAGGTCATTGTCACACGGACATCGGGTATCGGGACCTGACTGCTGTCAGTAATCATGCCATCCAGTCTGTAGTTCTCCTTCTCTTCAACAACGGGGTAAGCTGTTAAATAAAGATATTTCTCCTCATTAAGATCTGTAATCATGACTTCCGATGGATTAAAAGTATAATCATCAGAGAGGGGTTGCAAGATACCACTCCAGCCCCGCGGCAATGTTTGTGAACAGTATCCACTACTGTTTGTAAACCGGGTTACGGTCGTATCGAAATTGATCTGGACACCACCAATATGATAATTCCTGCCGTATCGGTCATATAGGCGGACTTGTACCAAAAAGGTATTCTTCAATTTGATATCATAGTTTAATGTTGTATCCTGATAGACAGGGGCAAAAGATGGTGCACCTGTGACATACTCATATTGAGGATGATTAAATGTGATGTTACCGCTCCAACCGTAAGGGACTATTTTTTGAAAATATCCATTATCATCGCTTTTGCTATTTGAAAGACTTGAAAAAAACAGATATAAATTGGGCACCGGAGTGCTGTCTGGCAACAGGACATATCCATCAATCACCGGCCAGGGCTGATGCGTCAAGTAGAAAGTGACAACCGTATCCTGTTTAACACCATTTAAAACGTGTTTTGAGGGCGCAATCAGATAATCCTGCATGGAGACAGAGAGCGAACCGCTCCAGTTCCATCTCTTTTCTTTAACAACCTGGCCATTATTGCCTGTAGTACCGAAGACCTGGTATCCATTTTCTTTTATCGTAATGCCCGGATAGAAGTTGCCGCTTGAATCCGTCACAATTACTGTGACTATGGGCTTGCGGAATCCAACAAAATCAACGCCATTTTCATTTTCATAGACAGGGGAATTGTACTCCTTCTTTTCCGGCTGGAATGTATGATTGGCAAGACTGGGGGTGATAGTCGCTCTGAATAGTGCAGGATAATCGGAAATCTTTACGCCTCTCCATCCATAGGGCACCCAAAATTCATAGGCCCCGTCACTATTGGTGTAGACCTCAATAGAATTCTCGTTAATCTGCGTCCTGACCTTGACATTGCTCAGGGGGCTTCCATCTTGATCATGGACATTGCCTTTGATGCTGATCACGCTGCTCTCAAAAGAGATGAGCTGATCACGCTGAATATCCGTCACCGTGGTATCGCCAACACCCTCAAAATTCAAACCGTTTTTGTAGGCTGTGACAGAACCAGCCCATCCCTTGGGCACCTGCTGATAGTATTCTCCCCGAGCAGTAGTATTTAGAGTGAATTCAGCAGTGTTTTCCCCTTCCCGAAAAAACTGCACAGTGGCACCTGCTATTGGCGTGGACGTGCCAGCACTGTTTCTGGCGAACACCTGACCTTTAATAAAAGGATTTTCCTCAAGCCAGAGGCCTACAATTTGACAATTCAATCCAATAGATGTAATTTGCGTCTTAAATTCATAAAGACGATTGGTATTTACAATATCTGAATAATACAGTTCACCACCAAAATACCATTTGGCAAAAGCCAGATTGGGTACCGGATCAGTAGGAATGCCGCATGTCGCAAGTAAATCTAAAAAACCTTGATCTGCAAAGTTGAATTTAAATATTAATGGTTTACTATCAAAACGAATACCCTGGGAAAGCCCTGCCGGCCCACTGATCTTAGCATAAAAAAAACAGGGATGAAACAGAACCGGGGCAAATCCTTCATTGGTATTAAAATTTGATAAATTTAAAGAAATATCCAGTGTATCTCCTTCAAAACCACTCACCTGATCGGGCACGTCAATCTTCGTATGCCTAATTGAATCATATGTTTTTTGAAATTGGTGCAAATCACCCGTTAAAACAGCATCGGGTATCACCACTTGGGTCCCGGCCGCAACCGTAATTGTCTCAATATGTTTTCCCATAACCCGAACTGTAAAGCGCACCGCTTTTATATCACCTGCAAACAAACAACTACAGGCAACAAGCATAATTAAAAAAATCATTCCAAATCGTTTCATCGCTTGTCTCCTTTTTTAGAATCTGTATGAAAAACCAGGCCCAAAGAGAGTGTTATCCGTTTCATGGTGGATTGTCTGAACAGATGCACCCAGCTGCCTGACTGTATCATGGCATCCACATATTTAGTAGTGACACCAGCTCCTGCGTGCCAACGTGTACCCATGATGGATTCACGGGTGAAGCCGGAGCGCCAGAACCAGTGCTTAAAAACGCGGCCATTGGCGAATAAAGCTGTTGTCCAGGCATTCTCATTGGATGCAGGACCAAAGGATAAGCGCGTGAGTCCCAATGACAGTGTCAGACGTTCAGGATGTTTTTTTAAAGGTTGATATGTAGCCTGTACACTGAAAACCATTGGCAGTGCTGTTGAGTATCGATCCAATATTATCGTCTCACCTGTCATGGCCTCTTGGACAGCTTCCAATTGGGTAGAATCCGAAACAGCTGTCAATTCAAATTGTCCATTACTTCGTGTTTCCAGGGCATTGCTGTTCCACTGAATGCTGCCAATGCCTGTGAGAGCAAGAGCCACGGCCCAGCGGCCTTTACGAACCGCCAGTCCCAAATCCATTCCCCAACCTCCACCAGCGGCCTCAGGAAAAAACGTGGTATTAACAGCACCTATTTCAGGGTAAATCGTTTGTCCCGGATTGGCGGCATCCAGCTCATTCAACCCCAGCGCGGAAGTGTAAGCCCTCCGTATAATCCAGTTACTACGGCCTATAAATACACTCTTTTCGCCCACACTGAACCCAGTGTCATTACCCCGAGCGCTCAGATGTCCAAAGCCGGAGACACGATATAACGAGAGTCCGGTCGTACTTTGCCAGCCTTTATATCCAGGTAAAGTCCGTTGATAAGATAAACCAATGCGCCGGTAAAAAATGGCGTCAGCCTGGGCCTCTTTAAATGAAAATGTATCACCTTGTGAGTAACCTTCAAGGCCGAGTTCAAACAAGTCATCGGGCAATTTTACCGCTGTGCAGTATTGGTCTGATATATCCAGCCCTACTACACCATGTTTTCCCAAATTGTATTGCCCCCAGAACAGAGTCATGGTGATGTATGAGTTCAGATAGGCAAAACCTGATTCGAGCCTGTCCAGCAGTGATTGGCAGTCATCTTTAGTCAGCGTCACTCCTTCGCCATTCTTCCCTAAAAAAAACTGTTCATAGAGCTCGTAATCAGCAAAATTGTTTCCCATATCCAAAGAGACAGGGAATAGCATTGCATTGAACAGTGGTTGACTCTCCATTGGGACAGACATAGTGGCCAGAGTATAATTATTCATATTGACGGGTCTGTTGAAGAGACTCTCTCCAAGCGTCAAGGTCTGCTGCGCATTTGCCATGGCAAATGTGAACGCAGTGACGAGGATTAGCACTTTTATTTTCATCAGTTCCCCTCTTTCACGTTTCCTGAAATCACATCCATATCAACAGTTGACTCTATCTCTGCCCAGCACCGTACAGCCACTTCACAATATCTGTAAAGGGGCGAGGTCTGGGCATTGTCTGCAACGGTTAAAAAAGTGATCACTTTATTGCCCTTCATAAAATTGGCAATCTCCGACTTGGACAAGGCTAACTCAATACAGGAAAGTGTGGACGGCTTGGATTCTGCTCCACCGTTGACCGGAGCTGGTGCTGCATTCACTGTAATCATCCCCGTCTGTGGCAATCGGATTAACGGTGTATGAGTCAATGAATCTATAATAATAGCATAGAAATGAATAGCAATCGGCAGTTCATTACGGACTTCGGCAAAGAGTTGAACGGCTGATAAGAGATCCGTTTTCTCCCGTAGATCCGCATTAATATCTAATGCCGTACTGTCTGTCAGGCTGAGATCCATAGCAGCAATACTCATTGGCAGGTTCAAGGTAATCTGTCCGCTAAGAGAATCCGAAGCATCAATCTCCCCTTCAATACTATAAGGGTTCAACATAGCCTGCCCAACCATCTCTATCCGGGATGGGAGGCCACCACATTGACTGAAGAGTTGGTTAAAATAGTCCAGGAATCCATTCTCTTTAGTCAAGTGAATGGTACTTTGGGGTGGGCTAATCAAAGATTCAGGCATCCGATAGGAAGAAACAAAAGAATTATCTTTATCATAAACTGAAAGTTGAGCATTCAGTAGAAAAGGAATATCACTGCTATTGGCCACATTAATGGCCAGATCAATGGATTCAAACACGACATCGCCTTCGAATTCCATACCCAAGTCATCCCCATTCAGTGAAATCTCAATAGGATCCAGTTCAATTAAAGTAGGTTCAATATTACCTTTTACATAATTCAACACCAGTTCTTCAAGCGCAATATCCATTGACATTCCTTGTGTCGATTCTATCCTGACCAATGCTCCAGTGGAACCTGTAAGCTCGCCTTTTATGGAATAATTAAGCTGCCCGTTCAGTTCAAGAATTTGAAAATCAGCCAAATCCCATGTAAGCAGTTTGTCAACTTCATTAGCCCCCAACGAAACGTCGATAACAAAAGGCTGGCCATTAACATGAAGCTGGCTTAAACTGACTTTGCCATGTATGCCTAAGGGGGTCGTATTGGTGACTTTACAGACCAATTGTCCACTTTGGATTGAGGCAGCTACAATATGGGATTGATTCTCCATATCAATCTGCCCTGTCTGCTCTATATCTTGATCTGGAATTTGAGCCACAGCGTGATGCACAACTAAATCTGTTATTACAGGTCGAACTTCAAGAAAAGCATTGGGATCCAGCAAGACAGAATGCTCACTTCCTGGCGATTCTGCCTGTATTCCAAATGCCAATTCATTGGAAATTAATATATCATGTAATTCTATTTGATAAGTTGTAGAATCTCCGGGTTGTAATAAACCGGGAAATTTAAACAATCCAATTTGTTTTTTATTTTTCAAATCGAGTAAAATCACTTTCATTGTATCAGTCTCACTGCCTAAAGGAATCGGCAATCCATTAATAACATCAAGTAACAACTTTGCGCTTTTGATATTGATTTCCTTAAAGTTATCAGGCACATCCAAAGCTTGTTGAGTCTGTGTAATATTGAAAGGTTCAACATCTATGTAGCTATTAAAATGTTCAGGAAAAGGATAATTCAAATCTTTAAGCACAATCTTCTTCACCGGCATCTCAGGCGGGGTGATGGATACGCTGTCCAGGGTAATGCTGATTGATTCTTCAATTGGGTACAGCTTCAGTTTATCACCAAAAATCACGGGGTCAAATGACTCCTGATAAGTATAGCACATCAATCCTTCTGGGGTAAAAGAGAAACTACTGTCATCTTCCACCATCTCCTCCAATAGCCAGGAATCATCAACTAAAGGTAGAGTGACCAGAATAGACCAAACCGGTACTTGAGGTTTTTGGGATAAGTCATAGGTACAATTTAACAAGCCCCCGCCTAAAGCCAATATCAACAAATATATAATTCTTTTTTGTTTATCATTAATTATCATACATTGTTCTCCCTATAGTTTGGATAGTCATAAATCTTTAAATCTATGGTTGCTGAATTTCTGGCTATTCCATAAAAACATTCAAGACTTACCCGTTGTGCATAACTATTTCACTGTGCACACTTGATAACACATAAACACTTGTTATTATTAAAACTGAAAAGCATCATAGTTGACCCATTATTGAGTTTTGCATAACAGGTAAGACTCAAACACATATAAGATATTATCGTATAAGATGTAACACCATACTCCAAAGGGAGCATTTTTATCAATAAAATTCAAAAATATGAAAATTTTCCCTCGGGAAGCAGCTTAAAAATAACTATATTTTAAACTTATATCAATATTTCAAAAACATTTCATTTCAGCCAATAAACTGGAACATTCTAAAATCATTCCAAAAAGGACGCATTATGACTACTCGTTCGGACGATTCACTGGAAATGATAGACATAAAAGGATTATTGGGCATGTTTCCCAATAAGACAAGTTTTTTACGGTTTAAAAATGAAGATCCGCAACTGGCAGATCAAAGCATACCGGCAATATTGGAATATGCCTATAAATATAATTTCATTGACAATATCAGAGAAGAAGCATTCCTTCGTTTTCTTGATAACAAGGAATCACCAGAACGGTATTCCCCTTTAAGCAACCTTGACTTCGATGAACTAATTGAAACGGTGCGTCCGCCCCTTTCGACCAATCAACTGGTCAACAAACTGGCTACTATAGCTGAACAATTCAACATGCCCAAAGTTCAGGCTTCTATGCTAACGCGGCTTAAACAAGATTTTAATATCAACACCAACAGAAAACGGGCTGTGCTTCGTACGCTAGCATATTGGATTGCCTCAAAGCGTCCCCAATATGAATGGAATTATGAAAAATTCTTTGATCTGCACACATCAGCTGTTTCCAACATAAACGGCACCATGAAAAATGAGGGTGTGGTCCTTCTAATCGACATTCAAAGCCGGGGTGGTATTGTGGAGAGCCGGGAAGTTAAATGGATGAGGGATGAACTGGCATGCTGCATCAACGACCTCAACCTCTTTTCCAAACTAACCCGGAAAGGCATCCGGGATGAAAGTGCTACCTCTATCAGTATCCGCCTTCCTGCGGAAAAGGGAATGATATCCGAAACCAAACTTTACAGCAAAGCCATCAGTCACGCACTGACTGTGGCCCATCAAATGTCTGTTAGATGGCTGCTCTCTGAACACAGTACTTCGCAGAAGACTGCAGTTATTTATATGCATGCGGGACTTTTTTCAGAGGCAAACATCATCTTTCATACATTAACCCGCACCCGTCTCGATTCGGATCCAAAAATCATACTCACGGATTTCGCCTATCTTTGCTCACGCTTTGCAGAGATTAAGGCAGTTTTCCAGCGCAGACGCCTCTCTGAAGCTGAAGCCAATCCCCTGGTAAGAAATGTCTGGTCTTTAGAATATTTCTGGTCCTACACCTATTATGAATTCATCCCGCAACTTCTGGACAAAGACATGCTGCCCGCAGGCAGGGAAGCCTACATGCGCTTTAAAGCACAGCTCTTTGCACCGGAACAATCGGGCGAGACTCAGTTTAAGGCATTGAACCTTATCACCCGAAAAAACCAGGAAACCCTTCTGTTGCTGGAAATAGCCAAGGTTTTGCTCTTCCGCAACATGTTCAATGAATCAGACCATATCCTCTCCCAAATCCTCCTGATTCACCCGGACAATGTCATAGCACGCACCATGCGTCTGGGCATTTACCTGAATATGGGTCTCAGAAGTAAAGGATCCGAGGCATCTGAAATGTGTTTTAACCGCGCCCAGGCCGAAGGTGTTTATTTAACAACTCAGTGCGAGCCCAATGAAGAAATCTGGTGCGAAATTGGCCTGATATACTATAACAGGGCTGTTCACTACCTTAGAATAATGAGAAAAACTTATTTAAACGACAATACGCAGCAGCATCCTGTCTACAATAAAGGCAACATCATTGATCATTTGGTGAAAGCTGAAGAGGCCTTTTTTAAGGGTCTGGCCATCTCAACCAGAGGCAAAGATGGTCGTTGTCTTTTCCATTCTACATACAGCCGCTGTATCAGAAAATCCCTCATGCTTAATGATGATCTTCTGAAAAAAGGAAAGAAATATGCATTTGAAGACACACAGAACATCTATAAAAAGACTGCTCTGGAATACTTTGCCATGTTCGGCATGGTGGACATTCGCGTGGCTGATGAACTGATTCCGGAAGATCCTCAGCTCATTCCTGACATGGATGCACAAATTTTGTTGAACATTATACTGATGATGACTACGCAGTATGACAACTCAATTTCATCATCCAGCTACCTGCCCAATGTGATATTTTCATACTGCCTGTTTTTCTGGGACTTCTCCCCCATTCTTACAATTGGTGTTCTTAACCCGACTTCACCTCATTTT
>JAGLOF010000038.1 GCA_023139105.1 bacterium | reverse complement strand
TAATCGCATGAATGCGCTCATTATCTTTCGGGTCGGGCAGGGCGGGAGCGTGTATCTCGTAGGCAATTGCTCCTGCCCTCTTAAAAGCTGCCCGAGAAACCCTACCTCTGCGTATAATCCATGAGGTCTATATCAGATGCTCTCCTCCGTCTATCAATAAATATTCACCGGTTACATAGTTGTGATCCAGGAAGAAATCGACAGCGCGTGCAATATTATCAGGGTCCCCCACTCTTTTCAATGGAATTTTCATGGACATTCGTTGAAAATCTGCATCAGACAAATCTGCAGAAGGCAGAATTAAACCCGGCCCTATACCATTAACACGGATACCAGGCCCAAGCTCAGCAGCAGCAAGTTTGGTGAGGTCAAGCAATGCCTTTTTTGTGATAGAATACGCACAATATGCTGTATGATTTTGTGTGACTTTGGTATCCAGCATATTGATAATATTGCCGTTTTTAACTGATCGGGCAAAATCTCTAATAAAAATATATGGTGTTCGAAAATTAATTTCCCATAGTCTATCCAATAGATCATCCGATGTCTCAGATAGATGCGCCCGTTCAAAGATTGATGCATTATTAATCAAAATATCCAGATCAGGACATGCTGATGCTACATTGCTAATAAAATCTTTTATCGAGTGCCTATCGGCCAAATCACATTGGAACAGTGTACATCTTACTCCATATTTACGAATCTCTGTAGCCGTGCGCAAAGCAGCATCTTCTGACCGGTGATAATGCAAAGCAATATTATGACCCTTTTCTGCAAGATGAAGAGCTATATGACGGCCCAATCTTTGAGCAGCACCGGTTATTAAAACTGTGGATTCCAAAAAAAAGCCTCTTTAACAATTGACATGAGCAAATTGATTAATATATTAATATACATAGCCATGAAACAATTATCAAGCAAAGGCTTTTTAGAGGTAACATTTTCCAAAATTCTGATTGAATTTTTTTTTAAAATAATTGTAAACCCTTTCTTCATACCCGCTGTCTTAATTGCTGAATAACGGGAGATTCAATTGATTCCAGAGACTGATCTTATAAAAGACGCTCAAAACGGCCATTCGGCTGCATTCAAAGAGCTGGTTGACAGGCACAAGGAAAAGTTATACTATCTCTGTCTTGATTTAACAGGCAGACACCATGATGCCGAAGACCTTTCGCAGGAAACATTTATTAAAGCGTATAAGAACCTGTCCCGTTTCAGAGAGGAGTCCAAATTTTCATCGTGGATTTACAGAATTGCCGTCAATACCCATCTCAACCAGCGGCGGAAGAAGTCGGTAACGGCTATGCAGACCACAGAAAAAATGGACACGCTGCATTGGGGCAGCGAACATACCGCGGCCGCGGTGAATCCGGAAGAACAGGCACATGCAGGGCAAATACAGGAACATATCGACAAAGCCATGGATAGATTAAGCCCAAAAGAAAGATGTGTTTTTATACTGCGGCACTACGATGATTTCCCGTTAGCAGATATAGCAGAAATTATGGGTATATCAGTAGGCACAGTAAAGTCGACACTATTTAGAGGAATCAAAAAACTCCGGAAAGCACTATCATTTTATAAATGCGATCCGGGAATGGAGACAGGCTATGTTAGATTGTAAACGAACTGAAGAATTGATGATTGAGGCCATATACGGTGAGCTGTCAGAGAAAGAATCCGCTCAACTTGAAACTCATCTTGATATATGTGGAGACTGCCAGCAGGCTTATGCCGATATACACTCAACACTTGGATCTATGAGCAAACGTGAGCGCAAGGATCCGGGACCGGTATTCTGGAATAATTATTGGGGGAATCTGGCAGAAAGAATGAATGAAGAAGCTGCCGGGAACGCTCCTACCGGAATAATCATATGGTTTAAATCATTGATCTCTTTCAATTCATGGCCGGCCCGTATTATCGGAGCAGCAGCCATATTGGTACTCGGCATCTGGCTGGGCAGAGGCACACAAAATAATGTCAAAATCTTGCCGGACCAAGTTTCACGATCAGCTGTTCCAGCTGAATTGGCATCACTGAATCAACGGGCATCCAACTATATGCAAAGGTCAAAAGTACTGCTTCTTGGATTGATAAATTTTGACACTGAATCAGAAGACACATATTCGTTAAACTTGCCCAAACAGCAGCAAATCAGTCAGGATCTTCTTACTCTTACTAATGATTTGAAATATGATTTGAATGAAAATGCTAATCATAAATTAAAAAGACTTATCACTGATCTGGAATTAATATTACTACAGATTGCAAATTTGGAATCAGAACACGACCTTGAGGCCATTGAGATGGTTAAAAATGGAGTAGACCGCAGGGGCATATTGCTTAAGATCAACCTGGAAGAGATGAAGCAGGCATCACAACCTGTTCAACATAGAGATAATCCGCCGCATGCTGTAATATAGATAAAGGAGAACAAAAAATGAAGAACAAATCATTCATGCGCTCAATATTGACATTCTGCATAGTTTCAACTGTCAGTATTACAAATGCACAGAACATCGTATTGAAACAACAAAATGAAGTTTTAAAAATTCAATCTCACACATTGCATCAACTGGATGAACGCCTTACAGATCTTTCACAGCTTGAACATTTAGAATCTTTGGAATCACTTGCCTCTTTGGAAGGGCTTGAAGTATTAAAACATATTTCAGGCTCAGGAACGATGAATTTCATTCTGACCGATGCTCCCGGAGACTTGCAGGATGAATCTGCCAGAGCTTATCAAACAGCATACAATTTTATTCTGGATGAAAAATGGGCGCAAGCCATTACATCACTTGAGGATTTCACCAAAAAATACAGTGGTTCATCATATCAGGATGACGCTCATTTCTGGCTCTGTTATTCTCGCGAAAAAAATGGTCTGGACACAGAAAAGTCATTTCTTGCATATAAAAATTTTCTTGAACGTTTCAAATCAAGTAAATGGGCCGATGACGCCAAATCAAACTTGATTCGTATTGGGCATCTGCTCTCAAAATCAGGCAAATCAGGCTATGCAACCTATGTCCGATCTCTTGAGCAATCAAATAATGAAGAACTAAGCCTTGCTGCACTTTATGCCCTTGAAAACATTGGCGACGAACAGGCTCTGGAATCAACTTTCACTATTTTTGACAGGACCACAAGTGTGAAGATCCGTGGCAAAATTGTATATATTCTCAGCGACTTCAACAGTCCTAAAGTAGTAAAAAAACTCACTGATATTGCCTTAAATGATCCCAGTCAGATTGTGCGGAAAAAAGCCATCTATGCTCTGGGTGATGTAGACAGCCCACAAGCTGCTGCCACACTGAAGACAATTATAAAAACAGGAAAAAATACCGAATTGCGCAAAACAGCCATTCATGCTATTGAGGATATGGATATTGCAGACTTGACGCCATTTCTGGGAGAAATAGGATTAAACGAAACAGATGCAGGACTAGCCAAAACAGCTACATATGCTCTTGAAGATATTGAAGGCAATGCCGCAGTAAAAGCTCTTGAAAATATTATGCGCTCAGGTAAAACGAGTGAAGCCCGCAAGGCTGCCATTTACGCTTTGGCGGACCGTGATGATATTAATTCCCTTACCGTGCTCAAGGAAACGGCTTTGCAGAAAAATGATGCGGCTCTGGCCAAAACGGCTACATATGCCCTGGAAGATCACGAAAGTTCTGAGGTAATGGACGCATTAGTTCAAATTCTTAAGGAATCTCCTTTTATTGAAGTTCAGAAAGCCGCTCTCTACTCTATAGGTGACAAAGGCGGTGATAAGGCACAACGTATTCTATATGAAACCGCAATTAGTACAGATAATGAGATACTGGCCAAGTCCGCAGTATATGCCCTTGAAGACGCCGTATCTGATGATCATACACAATTTTTCATCGATATTATGCAAAAGACAAATTATCAATCTGTTAAAAAAGCTGCGCTCTACACACTGGCTGACCAGAAAGGTGCTTCCGCTGCCGATGCAATGGACCGTTTACTCAAAAAGGAAAAAGACGCGGCTATCCGGAAAGCGGCCGTCTATGCCCTGGAAGATACAGACTCTGATAAAGCGGTTGACATATTGTTACGTGTTATGAAGGATGATAAAAGCCTGGAGGTTCGTAAAGCCGCTATCCGTACATTGGGCGAAATAGCTACGCCCAAAGCTCGCCAAGCCCTGATGACCATTTTAGAAGGCAAATAAGGAGACTGTAATGAATCACATAATTATAAGTATATTACTGGCTATAAACATCACAATGTCTGTTTTCGGTATTGACACAAAAATTATCAAGCATCCCAATCCAGATGTCAAATTAGAGGCTCGCTGGAAATGGGCAGAAAAAGAAGCTTCAAAGCTTAATAATAATGAAGGTGCCTGGATTGCATACTCTATTGAAAAAATGATGGGTATCAACAGTTTTACGGGTACTTTTTATGGGAATAATTTCAATCCAAAAAACAGTTTACACGAGTTGATCTATGGTAAAAAAATAAAATACGCCAACGACCATGAAGGTTTGTCAGATGCTGAAATCATACGCCGTGAAGCACGTAAAGCCTTGAGCGACATGAATAATGATATAGAAAATAAAAGGAAGGTTCTGAAAGAACTGGCTATCTTCTTCCATATTGATCGTAAAGGTAAAATACAAAATATTAAAATGAGCAATACAGAGCTTCAATTCAAATTTGAAGGTCGTCCGTTGATCTGGTGTGGTAAAGCAGAACAGAAGGAGAGTGTTAGTTTCCTGATGGATCTTTTTAAGGGTGTTCGTTCAAATGATTCTCAGGAAGATCTTGTAAGAGCCATTGGTGTACATACGCCAAACAAGCAAGTAATACAATTTCTGACTAAAATTGCCCAGGGGCAGTATGCAACTAATGTCAGGGAAGATGCAACGTTCTGGCTGGGACAAACAGATGACCCCGGCGCACTTAAAGTCGTGACCAAATTGGCCAGGGACGATAAAAGCGAAGATGTCCGTGATAAGGCGGTATTTGCTGTCAGTCAAATGGAGCTTAAAGAAGCAACAGATGTTCTGATTGACCTGGCTTATGATGCACCTCATGTTCATGTTCGCGAGAAAGCCGTATTCTGGATGGGTCAGGGCAATGATCCCCGGGCACTTAAAACCTTGATTGGCATTACACAAAACGATCCCAGTGGTGATGTGCGTGAGAAAGCTGTTTTTGCAATAAGTCAGATGAATATGGAAGCAGCCTCAACAGCTCTAATTGATTTAGCATGCAAATCCAAATATATAAATGTACGAGAGAAGGCAGTATTCTGGCTGGGACAAACTAAAAATCCAGCGGCCCTGAAAACACTAATGAATATTGCAAAAAATGATAAATACATAGAGATCAGAGAGAAAGCTGTCTTTGGCATCTCCCAGATGGAGACAAATGATGCAGTGGATGCCTTGATCGATCTTGCTTATAATTCCACAAACAATACAGTAAAGAAAAAAGCTATCTTCTGGCTGGGACAAAAAGCCAGTAACAAAGCGGCCAATGCTCTCAATACCGTTGTCTATGCCAAAGGCGATATGGCCATAAAGGAACAAGCTGTCTTTGCGATTTCACAATTGCCCAAAAATGAGGGTATACCCAAACTTATAGAAATCAGTAAAAGTCATCCAAATATCAAAATTCGGAAAAAAGCTATTTTTTGGCTGGGACAATCTGATGACCGGCGTGCTGTAGATGCTATTGTCAGTTTGATTAAGTGATAATTTGACAGGATGAATATCGAATGTCGAAGTAAGAACTCCTTGGAAATTCGACATTCGATATTCTGCTGTTCAATATTCGGTCTGGTAAATTTCAAAATATAAATACCAAATACCAAATAAATCTCAAATTCCAATTTAAAAGCATCTACACCGGAAACCGCACCTGGATTCCATTTCAAGTTAATTTGTTGACATAGACGTTATTCATTAATCATTCACAATGAAACCATTACCTGCAATACGCAACTCTTTTCCCCTTCTTATACAAGTGGTATACCATTTGCAAAGTGTTTTAATGCTTGTTATCACTTGTTAAAGAAGGAAGTTTTTACTGATGAAGCACCAGAGTGTCAAAGAAAAAACATCTATTTTAAACCACGGGTTTTCATGGTTTAAGTATGGTATTATATTCTCATTGCTATATTGGATAATTGAATCAGCCAGATGGGCTCTGCTGAATAATTCGGTATCTTTAAATGAAATAATCTTCCCCACTACATCAACACTATTGATTCGTCTATTAATGGTTGGACTGATCTTTCTCTTTTCATTATTAGCCCCGGGCATAAATTCCATATTAAGACAAAGGCAACAAATTAGAGAAAAAAGCCAATCTATAAGATTGATTCTGATCAATTTGATCTTTTGTATTGCATACTGGTTACTCAGTTTGGTACAACAATCCGGACTCGGACAGGAGATATCATCCAATTCACTCTTCTGGATCAGAATTGAAGCAGTATTTGTATTCTTATTATTTGGTACCTATGCACAAATCAAAATCAACATGCAATCAAAACAAGTTGAACAGACTGAAGCTGAAATTCAACGACTACAACAACTCTTATTCGATATGCCTCACGCTATATGTCTTCTGAACATTTCAGGGGAAGTCACTGTAGCAAATTTTGCATTTAAGAAATTATTGACAAAGCTCATTGCCCCTCGTCCCGACGAATCTCACAGAGAGGCTGTTACACGTTTTGTACAAGTAGCTCAGCTGGAAGATGAAATAAAACTTGTCCTTGAAGGAAAATCACGGATATTGGAGAATGTCTCCTATACAACACACACAGATGATGAACGCAATTTTGAACTATCTCTCTTCCCCGTTCATGACAGCCTTGGAGCCGTATCACGAATTGGCATTACATGGAGAGAGATAACGGAACAAGTTCAAGCTGAGGAACATAAAAATCTTCTCCAGGCTGAATTGATACATGCACAAAAAATGGATGCCATAGGCATGTTGGCAGGCGGCATTGCGCATGATTTTAATAATTTGATAACGGCAATACTTGGCAGTGCCGAAATGGCTATGATGGATACAGAAAAAGGCTCTTCATTACATGAAGATCTACGTCAAATTATTCTTGCTTCTGAGCGTGCTTCAAGTTTAACCAGGCAACTCCTTTTATTCAGTCGAAAACATCATATGCAAAGAAAATCACAATCCTTAAATTCGATAATAGATAATTTATTAAAAATGCTCTATCGCCTGGTTGGAGAACCCATCACAATGATAGATCATCTGGATGGAGAATTATGGCCGGCTGAACTTGATCAGGGTACTATTGAACAGGCAATTGTCAACATAATTGTAAATGCAAGAAATGCAATGCCAGATGGTGGTGAAATCGTCCTGACAACAAAAAATATAATAACTGCTCCTGAATCCGGTGCTGGCTATGTAGGTGATACAATCTGCCTGACTATTGAAGATACAGGCTGCGGAATGGATAAGAATACACTGGAACGTATCTTTGAGCCCTTTTACACTACTCGCAAAGGTGCCGGCGGTACAGGTCTGGGTCTTTCTGTTGTACACGGCATTATTCAGGAACATGGTGGTTGGTTAAAAGTTGACAGTAAACCTGATAAGGGAACTCGCTTTGAGCTATACTTTCCCGCTACAGAGCTCAGCACAATTGAATCAAATGGCACATCATCTGTCACTGAACCTATGTATGGGCACGGTGAACGAATTCTTGTTGTTGAAGATGATGCAGCAGTTCGCAGATTCACAATTCATGCCCTTAAAAAACATGGTTATCTTGTAAAAGAAGCGGAAAATGCAACCAAAGCCCGTCAATTGATTGCGGCTGAACAACATGGTTTTGACCTATTACTATCAGACCTGGTTCTACCGGATCAATCCGGTCTTGATCTTGCAAAATCATTGATGCAGCAGGACGCAACTCTGCGCTGCATATTAGGAAGTGGATATTTTGACAGAGAGCAAGATGAAAATGCCTCTGCAGATGCATCTATACATTTTCTGAGAAAACCATACGACTTATGCACACTTTTAGGCGCAGTGCATGAAACACTGAAAAATAATTAACATATAAACAACTTGCACCGGAAGATCAATTGTACCATATTTACGCCTATCATCATCATTCACGGAGTATAGCAATTGAAACAAGATCCATTTAATCGATTAATCGAAATCATGGCTACGCTGCGCAGCCCTGACGGATGTCCATGGGATATAGAGCAGACACATAAGACACTCAGACCCTATCTGCTTGAAGAGACCTATGAAGTGCTGGAAGCAATTGACAATGAAGATACAAATCATATTAAGGAAGAATTGGGCGATCTCCTGCTTCAGGTTGTCTTTCACGCACAAATTGCAGATGATAACAATAATTTTACCATCCATGATGTTATTGACGGCATAAATGATAAATTGGAACGCCGTCATCCTCATGTATTTGGAGATGTCATAATTAAAACAGCAGAAGAACAGACTGCACATTGGGAAAAGATCAAACAGAAAGAGGGTAAAAAATCGGCAATTGATGGTGTTCCCCCAGCACTACCATCTTTGACACGTGCAGCACGCATTCAACAAAAGGCAGCCGCTGTTGGCTTTGACTGGCCTGATATTGCGCCGGTAATCGACAAAGTTAAAGAAGAAGTAGATGAACTGAATGAAGCAAGTATCTCCGGAGACAGGCATGCCATTGAAGAGGAATTTGGAGATCTTTTATTTTCACTGGTAAACTATGCACGTTTTCTCAAAATTGATCCGGAAGGCTCATTACAAAAAGCCAGTAATAAATTTTCCAAACGCTTCCGGGAAATTGAAAAAAGAATGAAAAATGATAATAAGGCAATGCAATCCAGCACATTGGAAGAGATGGACCAATATTGGGATCAAGTCAAGAAGGCGCACCATCTTGATCCGGACTGACTATGTACGTGATAAACTATATTTATATAAGATAGATGTGATGCTAGTCAAATATAATCAATGAACTGTCAAAGAGAACAGCGGGTACACGATGAAACGTATTTTAATTATCGACGACCAAAAAGAAGTGCTTCATGTATTGAAGAAAGTAGTGACGAAACTGGGATATGAAGGCATCACCGCTGATAACTGGGAAGATGCAGAAATATTTTCCGAATCAGATCCGGTAGATTTAATAATGCTGGATATTCATATGCCTGGCCGCAGTGGTTTCGAGATAGCAAAGGATATTAAAACACAAAAACCTGAGCAGAAAATTGTAATTATGACTGGACTTGATCCGGCCACAGTGCATCAGAAATTAGAAGAAACCGAAGTTGATTTTAATGAATTGCTATTCAAACCATTCAGAATTCCTGAAATCCAGCGTATTTTGCACAAGCTTCTGAATTAATAAGTACATTAAAATGAAGAGCCCTCATCCCTTGAAATGTGCAAGAATTAATCACTTCAACTTCAATCCTTAAATACCAACTATTCAATTCTAATTGAATGCACAGGTTGAGCAAGAGCTGCCCGTAATGCTTGCCAGCCTGTTGACAGTATTGCAGTAATAAATGAAAGAAATACTGTAATTATCAATGTCGTTACTGAAAATGGTGCATCTTCAACCCAGGCTAGTTGAGAAAACTTACGCATTAATGCATAGGCTATTGGTACACCGATAATATTTGCTACAAGCACTAACTTTAAAAAATCTTTAATCAACAAGGCCACTACTGATATCTCAGAAGCACCCAGTACTTTTCTAATACCAATCTCTTTAATACGTCTCTGTGCTGAAAATGATGATAATCCAATCAAACCCATGGATGCAATAAACAGTGCTACAATACTGACACCTTTAAATATATCCATTACTTTCATTGTGCTGGAGATATTGTCTTGAAATAAATCGGACAAGTTCTCACATTCAAATGGCAAGTGTGGTGCCATTTGTATCCATTGTGATTTGAAAAATCCAAGCAACTCCTGATCTAACTGCCCTTTGTATTTTACAAATAGCTGATGATTCCAAGATGGTTTAAGAATAATAATTGCGGGTGTACGTTCAAAAAATATATGAGAGAAATGAAAATCTTCAACAACGCCTACAACTGTCCGCTGCTCATTATCGATAGTAAGCACTTTCCCTATAGCATCCTCCCAACCAAATCTTCTAGCTGCTGATTGGCTGATTACAATGGCATCATCCTGACATTGATCTCTTTTAAATCCTGTTCCTGTTACCAGAGGCATATCCAGAACATCGATAAAGCCGTATCCTACATGATATAGCTTCATCAACATTCCCTGATCTGCTGCCATGCCTGACTTGTATATTGTAGCCTGATGCCCCCAACTAAACGGCAGGCCATTGGCAGCCCCCGTAGATATAATTTTATTATGTTCAAGTAATTTTTGTTCAAGAACCTCACATTTGTCAACAATAGAATGATGGATTGGAATAACAGCCACTTGATCACTTTCATAACCCAGATCCAGCTTTTTCAGGAATGATAATTGATGATGTAGTAAAAAAGTGCTCATTACCAATATTAATGTAAATGTAAACTGAATAATAACAAGGGCTTTCCTTATTCGTTGCCCCTTCATTCCTGATGGTGACATTTCTGTAAAAATTGCAATTGGTTTAAATCTGCTAAGATAAATGGCCGGATAACTGCCTGAAAAAAGACCAACAACCACAGTAATACCCCATAAAAAAAACATCATTGGTATATTACTAAATAAATCCATCCTTAGTGGTTCACCTATTATTGCTATAAAAGTTGGTTTAACAATTGAAAAAAGAATAATGGCAACGGGTATTGCAAGATGAGCCGAAATAAGAGCTTCAGTAAAAAATTGAACTGCCAGTTGTTTTCTTGTAGCCCCTACAACTTTTCTCAACCCAACTTCTTTCATCCTTCCAATGAATCTAGCTGTTGACAGGTTCATAAAATTGATACATACTATAATTAAAATCACAAATCCTATCAGAATAATGAACCAGAATATCATGCTCATCGTAGGTCGATAGTTACTCTGAATATGCAACGATTTAAGATGAATATTTTTTAATGGAAAGGCAGAAAAGCGAATAGATTGTTCCTTAAAATCAGGTAATTTTGCATGCAGATGCTTTGTCAATTTGGTATTTAGATCAGGCAGCAGTGTATTAGGTTTTAAACGAACGAAACAAAGACTGGAGACATCTTTATCATTTACCCACCTGTATCCAACCGTGGAGAGCAACATATCAAACTGAAGATTTGAATTAGCAGGCAAATCTTCCAGGATTCCAGTAATTCTAATCGGTTGCTGCCATTCATCAACACGAATTCGCTGTCCCAGAGGATCTTCATCTCCAAAATATTTTTTTGCCAGACTTTCAGTAATCAATACACTATGAGGCCTTGATAATGCACTTTCAGGATCCCCGTGCAACATTTTATAGGAGAAGAAGGATAAAATATTGGCATCTGCCATAAAGACCCGTTTCTCAAAAAAACTTTGGTCATCCAGATGAATTAATCGTGTACTGAGCTGAATCAATCTGAGAGATGACTCAATTTCCGGAAGCCCACTTTCTAATTCGGCAAATACCGGAGAGGGTACTCTCATATCATTCTGCATTGTCCCATTATCTGTAGATTGATGCTGAACAATATGATGAATTTGATCTGCATCATCATGGAAATTGTCAAAGGAAAAATGATGCAATGAATATAAAAGTGCTAGCGTGAAACATGTCATACCGACAGCCAGTCCCAGGATATTGATGAAGCTAAACATAGGTTGCTTTTTTAAATTTCTATAACCAATTTTTATATAATTGCTAATCATATCATATCTCCAATAAATTCTATCAAAAAATAAACGTGGAATTGACCGGCCTACTTCAATGCAGTAGCTGGAATATGCCTTGCGCTTCTCCATATCATCCAACAGTGCCTCCAATAACATGTCATGATCATTCATAACACGGTCTTTCAGATCTGGATGAGTAAAACTCATCAGAAGGCTGTTAAGCAGACGAATATAGAATGGTCTCATGCTCTCCTCCATTAACACAGATCCAAATCAGGAGCATTTTTCCAAATTGACTCATGAATAGCTTTAGCTTGAGCCATTGCCTCACGACCTTCTTTGGTCACTGTATAGATTGTTTTTCTCCTTCCACCACGAATTGCGACAGGTATACTCTGTTCAGTTGTCACAAAACCTTTCTTTTCAAGGCGATGAAGAGGTGCATAAATAGCACCGATAGACCAATTTTGATCTGTACTCTCATTTACTTTGTCTCTGATTTTAAGGCCATAGGCATCATCACTTAGCTGCCAAATGGCAAGCAATACAATCTCTTCTGATCTTGACAGTAATTTCAAAATAATCCTCCGTTTTATTTCTCTACGAAAATAAAACAAATAGGTTACAGAAGCAACTGTATTTTTTTTATTTGTGAATACAAATAAGAGAACCATTTTTTCTATGATGATAGCATATCATCTTTTGAACACTTTACCACAGCAATTTCAAACAAACTTTTTATTTCAGGCCCGAAAACGTCAGCTTCTTCAAAAATTTTACAGGTACTCCAGTCAAGTTCTCCCCTGCCTTCATAGCCGTTTTCATACAAAAATCTGGCAAATCTTACATAGCTATCAGAGTAAGTGGTTTTTACAGCCGCAGTAAACGGCCTGTTTTCGGGCTTAAAAAGTATAGAGTATTTATCATCATCCGTAATACTGCCGATGAGGGTGAATTCATCTTCAACTGTCAACTCTATATCATAATGGTGAGTTCTTTCTCCATTTATAAAGTTCGGAACCAGTCCGAAGTAAAGGCAATCATCGGAAATAGAGACTTTAAATAGGAATCCACCCTTCTCAATAATTATTTTTTTATTATTTAATGCATAAATAACACTGCCAATAACAGGTTTGCTATCTTTTTCTCCATTTATATAAACACAACGCAAATGGCTGGATTGTAAAGATCTATTCAAATTTATTTATCCCTTATATTGCCACATTCTCAATGGAGAGTAAACTATCCACCGCCGGAAAAGCTACAAAAAAAAGGGCTGACCTTTTAGGACAGCCCTTTTGAAGATCAAACATTTAAAACACCGTCAGTTCAAACAGAATTATGAAACCTTATAATTATGTACCTGCTCTGCAAGGAATTTCTTAATCTCAACCGGCGTTTTATTTTTGGATAATAACGATACTACAATATTTGTGATAATTGCCAACGGAGCACCAAAAAGTGCAAAATACCAGGCGTTCAGGTAATAGTTAATGAATTCATGCGCTGGCAGAACAGTACCGTTTTTACCGGCAATAAAATAGACCAATGCAATTAAAGCAACTGATGAACCTGCAATCAAACCACCCCATGCACCTGCTCTGTTGGAACCGCTCCACCAAATACCAAGAATAAAAAGTGGAAAAATAGTACAACCGGCTAAAGAAAATGCAACTGCAACTAATTGTGCAATGAGGCCAAGGTTAGCTAAAGCTACAATAGCCACACCTGCTGCCATTATTATAGTACCCACTCTGGCAGTTAACATCCTTGTCTTGTCAGTAGCCTTAGGATTAATAACTTTATAATAGAGATCGTGTGAGAAAGCAGATGCCCCGGCCAGTAGAAGCCCAGAGACGGTTGAGAATGCTGCTGATACGGCACCTGCTGCCAGGAGTCCGACAATCAATGGATAGAGATTACCTAATTGTGCTGTATAAACAACAATTGCATCTTTGGAAAGTGGACCGATATTAGGGTCTGATGATAAAATTTTACCAAATGCAGAGTAAACCGGAGCACTCCAATAAAGGATACAGATAAAGAGCAGTCCCCACACAACTGACCATCTTGCATCACGTGCGCGTGGTACTACGTAAAATCTTTGAATAACATGGGGTAATCCGGCTGTTCCTATCATAAGAGAAAAACACATGGCAAACCATTGAAATGATGTTTGCCCTGTAGCCGGATCCCATGGCATTGCATATTCAGGTGCCGGAAGATGCGCAAAATCATGCCCCAGTGCTGTAATACCCTTACCCGGTGCTATACCATTTACAATATCGGAAACTACTGCGCCATAACTCACCTGTGGCAGGAATGCGAAATATCCGAATTTATGTGCTAATATAAACAAAGGTAGAATAAATGACAGGATGATAATAACATACTGGATCTGCATATTCTTTGTTACGCCAAGCATACCGGAGATGAGAGTATAAGTTAGTACAACTGCAGCCCCTATAAGAATAGCAACAGTTTTGTCAATTCCAAGAATCCACTTGAACATCAAGCCGATACCTGCAAACTGGCCAACGCAATAAGTGAAAGAGATAAAAATTGCCAGACATGCGCCTGCTACTCTCAGACCTTTAGAATAGTATCTGTCACCAATAAAGTCAGCGGCTGTATATTTACCGTATCTTCTTATCTGCCCTGCCATAAGAATAAGCAATAGTACATATCCACCTGTCCAGCCGACAACATAGGACAGGCCATGATAGCCTGAACCGTACATTATTGCAGCCATACCCAGAAAAGAAGCAGCACTCATCCAGTTTGAAGCAATAGCCATTCCTGCTCCTACCGGAGATATTTTTCTGCCTGCTGCCCAATAAGTTGATGTGTCTTTAGCTCTGTTAAAAACACCTACCAATACAAACAGAATGAGTATTGATATAAGAATCAGTGCCGGACCCAGTTTGAGTTCGCCTTCTAATTTTGTGGCATCCTGAGCAAATAGAGTGCCTGTACAGATTGTCAAAAACAAAAAAGCATATATTACTTTAATTAGTCTATTCACAATTTTCTCCAATTAAATTAATTTCCTTCTATTCTTCTTCTACAAAATCATACTTCTTGTTCATGCGATCTGTAATTACAGCATAGATGAGACAAAGGACAACAAACATTATCAACAGAAACTGTGCCGTATACCAGTAATGAAAAGGAAAACCTATAAACTTTGTATCTGTCAAGGCATTACGGTTATGCACGAGATAGCGTTCCATTATTGCGGGAATAGCCTCTTTGCATTCTGGACTAATCTCAGTCCCCTCAACTTTTACAATTGAAAAGGGAATTTGATTAGCCATAAGTTTATCAAAACCACTGTTCTCTAAACCTATACTGCTGATTGCGATATCAAATGCTTCCTGTCTGGGTTTTTCCTGAAAGATTAAAACACTATCCTTCGGCTGCATGCTTAAAACTGTCCAGCTTAAAGCCTCACTCAATACTACCTTGTGCGGTGCCTTGACTACAGCATTCTTACCGATAACCGACAACAATGATCTTGCAAAATTCTGTTTCATCTCTAATGTTGCGGCTTCATCTTCAACAACCTGCGGCCAGACTGACTGAAATGTAGTATAGCTTTTTTCCGGTGTTGGCTTATTAAGCACCAGAAGCAATGCCTGAAATCCAAAAACCGCTACAGCCCAAATTACAGCAAGAATTATTATAACTCTTTTGTTGGCCTTTGCATGTTCAGAGTGTGGTTTAAAAAAATTAACCTCATACTGTTGAGTCATGGCTACTCCTTCAATTAAATTTTCCAATCAGCCTGTAAATGGCCAACTTCGATTCAGCACTTTGGACGATACAATAACAACATATATATAAGCCGACAAAGGCTTTGTTAAACACAAAGTTGCCGGAAATATTCTGATTGATCTCTTTTACCACTATTTTCAAGTTAGAACGGAATATTTTGGTGTGACCAGTTAAAGTAAAATACTCAATTCACAAAGTCAATAGTAGAATAGCAATTATCCTATAAAATTGAATAAAGAAGATAAAAAATCCCGGCAGAGAATAAATATCTGCCGGGATTGATCAAAAACTGAAATTTTTCTACATATGAATAGGCGCACCAGGCCCTGTTGGTAGCCCGATCGCCATCCAGATAGAAATCAAAATAATCCAGACGATTGACAATACAACTGTATATGGCAGCATTGTGGCAATGATGGTTCCAATGCCATATTTTTCATCATACTTCTGCGCAAAGGCTACAATCAGTGCAAAATAACTCATCATAGGTGTTATTATATTAGTAACGGAATCTCCAATACGGAAAGCCGCCTGTGTGATGCCAGGATGCCAGCCTAAAAGCATAAACATGGGTACAAAAATAGGTGCCATGATAGCCCACTTGGCTGAGGCACTACCCATGAAGAGGTTGATGAATGCCGACAGTATAACAAATGCAACGATAAGACCAATGCCGGTAAAACCAACACTCTGAAGAAGCTCTGCGCCCTTTATTGCCAGAAGCACACCAAGATTGGAATGTTTAAAACAGTAGACAAATTGAGCGGCAAAAAAGACTAAAACAATATAACCGGCCAGACCCTTCATTGAGTTGGTCATATGCTTGACCATCTCTTTATCACTACGAATTGTTCCGATTGTTATTCCATAAACAGTTCCAGGAACCAGGAAGAAGACAAAAAGGAATGTAATCAATCCCTTCATAAACGGTGAAGCTAAAAACGATCCGCCATTACGCAACAACCCGTCAACGGGAACGGAGATGGATAGAAAAATTGCAAATGTAACTAACATGGAAAGCCCGGCAAAACGCAGACCTTTACGCTCGATAGACGTCAACTGATCAAAACTTTCTGATGTTCCTTCATATTTACCAAGACGGGGTTCTACTATCTTCTCTGTTACAAATGTACCGACAATGACTATCATAATGGCAGAGGCCAACATAAAAAAGAAATTTACCGCAGGATTAATGGTCATCTCCGGACGAATTATCTGTGCAGCTGATTCGGTAAGTCCTGCCAGAATAGGATCAATTGAACCGATTAAAAAATTAGCACCAAATCCACCGGATACACCACAGAAAGCAGCGGCAATACCGGCCATGGGGTGTCGCTTCAAAGCAACAAAGATCATGGCACCCAAGGGAATTAAAAGTACATAACCGGCCGATGAAGCCAGATGGCTGAGAATACCGGCAGTTACTACAGCTGCCGTAATCAATCTTTTGGGAGCACCCAGAACCAATTGGCGCAGCAGCGCAGATATTAAACCTGTTCCCTCAGCAACGCCAATACCAATCATCACTACAAGCACTACACCAAGAGGCGGAAATTTAACGAAGTTATCAGTAGCATGTGTATATAACCATCTAAGCCCGTCTCCTGAAAGCAGGCTGACTCCATGTATAGTCTCGCCTGTACCCGGATGAACAGCGGTAATACCTGATTTTACAACTATCTCGGAAATAATCATGATCAGCAGTACAAAGAAAGCAAATAACGTAGCCGGATGCGGCATACGATTACCGATACTTTCGATTGTATCTAATGATCTTATAAATAGAGATTTTTTTACTTTCTTCTTCTTTTCTTTAGTTGTTACTTTCTCTTTGCTCATCCGATTTTCCCTTTTTGATTATTAATTAGATTTAATAAAATATTTTTAAGCACTACTTTTAATCTTATTGAATTAGCTATAAATGCCTTCACATAAATGCCCTCACACAATAAGAGACAATAAACTGTGAAAGATCATAGGTTAAAAGAAAAAAAGTTCTATTGCAAGGGAAAAATCGGTTTTTTAAAAAGATTGGTCATCCATATTTTGACATCGGGTCTTGATTTACAATCATATTAGGTGTTATTACTCCGGCGATAAAACACCTTGGATAAATATTAAAATTTCACGGTGCTACAGTATCAATTCTTTTAGTGCCGGATTAATAAATGCACTACCTTCACCTTCACCTTCACCTTCACCTTCACCTTCACCTTATTCATCGGTATCGGTATCGGTATCGCTATCGGTTCTTTCGCTAATTAACCACAAAACAAAAAACGATTACGAGACCGAGACCGAATGTCCTATGCATAATTGACACATACAGACTTATCGATGTCTCGACCAAGAAGGCATTTGTGCAGGCAATAGCGGCAGTCTCATCAAGGCTCCAGCAGCATCAATATCTTTCGGAGCGGCTGGGAGGCTCCGTGTGCTTTGTGATCTCTGTGCGAGTGTTCTTTTTCGGTTCTTTCGCTTATTAACCGCAGAGCAACAAACGATTACGATTGCGATACCGATACCGATACCGAATGTCCTGTGCATAATTGACACATACAGACTTATCGATGTCTCGACCAAGAAGGCATTTGTGCAGGCAATAGCGGCAGTCTCATCAAGGCTCCAGCAGCATCAATATCTTTCGGAGCGGCTGGGAAGCTCCGTGTGCTTTGTGATCTCTGTGCGAGTGTTCTTTTTCGTTTTTTTCGCTCTTTTTCGTAGTTTTTTAGGTAAAAGTCAAC
>JAGLOF010000037.1 GCA_023139105.1 bacterium | reverse complement strand
ATCAATTGAGATGGAAGTATTGAGACTGCCCCATTCAGATTTTGATTCATATATTTTAAAATTAACTCCAAATAGCTGGGCATTGTTCAATAATTGTCCATAAATGGACGCCCTGCCGTCTCTGTTATCTTTCCATGCTACCAGAGATATGCCTGATCCGGTGCTGGCCACAGCGGGGTTGTGCTGGTTGAAGTGTCTTGTGAAGTCACTTACACGCAAATCCGGGATGACGGCTGGTGGTTGCTGCTCAATAAATGGTGTTTTTTGAAGATACTGATGTGATTGAGTGTTGAGGTATTCAGTCAGTTGGCGGTGACATTGCTTTTTTTGTTGAACACTTTCTGTCTGCGCAAAACAGATAGACATTGACAATGCCAGTAGTGCAGTTACCAAGTAATGTGCGGGGAGATACTTCATGGTAGTTCTCCTAGATTATGTAAATGTAGGGCAATATGATGATGTTATATAATAAAAATAAAGATAAATGTCAAGATAAATATAGGGAATTTTTAGAATGGAGGGGTAATGGATTGAACACCGCAACTCCATCGGTCATGACGAAATAGGAAGAAGAGCTGGAGCAATGGAACACTGACGACACGGATTAGTGCGGATGATCAGGGATAGAGATGGGGATATAATAGAAAGAAATTGTGTCGCTTACAGAAAAAATTAAGTATAATTTTTTATTTATTGGCATTCCCAAGTGAAACTTGTGAAAAAATAAAAAAAGTATATCACCCATGAATGCCCCTGTCAAGAGTCTACACTTGGCAGTTTTCTAAAAGAAAAACCCCGGGATATCTTTTCCGTCCCGGGTGTGTGTGGTAAAGAATTATCAATAATATTTCTTACAAAAGAGGTATACCGTGTTCGGCGCAGGAGGATCGCATTGTCTCCGGCCAGATAGAGGCTTGTACTTCACCAATGTGGGCCTTTCTCAGAAAGAGCATACAGAGACGTGACTGGCCAATACCTCCTCCAATAGATAACGGTAATTCACCTGCCAGTAGACTTTTATGATATGGTAGCTTTCGTTTATGCTTCTCATTGTGTAATGCCAGCTGTTTGGACAGAGCAGATTCATTTACGCGAATTCCCATGGAAGATATTTCATAAGCACATTCAAGCATGGGATACCATACAAGGATATCGCCATTTAAACCGCGTTTCCCGTTGCCGGTTTCAGTTGACCAGTCATCATAATCAGCAGCGCGATTGTCATGGGGAAGACCGTTTTTTAAGTTCGCACCTACACCAATGATAAAGACAGCACCTTTTTCTTTGCAGATGGCGTGCTCGCGTTCAGCCGGTGTACTATCCGGGTACATGTCTTCAAGATCTTCAGAGTGGATAAAATGTAATTTTTCAGGTAAGAATGCCTTGGGCAATGATTTATAATATTCACAAGTACTTCTCTCTGTGTCTCTAATGGCCTGATATATTTTTTTGACTACTTCTTTCAGGTAGGTCAGATTTCTGTCTTTAGCAAAGATGTTTTGTTCCCAGTCCCATTGCGCTACATAAAAAGAGTGTAGATTGTCGGGAGTTTCCGTAGGCCTGATGGCATTCATATCTGTGTATAGACCTTCTCCGCGATCAAAATTATAGTCAAGCAGAGCTTTGCGTTTCCACTTGGCAAGCGATTGCACAATCTCTCCAGTGACATTCATAGTTGGAATGTCAAAGCAGATGGGTTTTTCACTGCCATTTAGTTGATCATTAATTCCTGTATTTTCAAGCACAATAAGAGGAGCAGACACTCGTATTAAATTAAGCGCAGCTTTAAAATTGAGCTGAAATAAGTCTTTTACAAATTTAATGGCATTTTCCGTTTCTCTGATATTTAAACATGGATTGTATCCATTGGGAATACGAAGATTGGAATTATCATTTTTTATTTTTTTAAATACCTGAGAATTCATTGTGTTCCTCCGTTGAAGATTGTAGCAAGAAGTGTTTTTGGTAATTTGATGGATTGATCTATAATCTAAAAGTAAGCACATGATAAGTCAAGTTAATTTTAATTATTAGCAGAGTTTTCAATTTATAAAAGACGTATTCCATTATTAAAGCAGATAGTACGCATTTCATCGGGCCAGATTGATGCCTGGATCTCCCCGATATGAGCTTTTTTAAGGAAGAACATGCAGAGCCGTGACTGGCCAATTCCTCCGCCTATTGTCTGCGGCAGTTCTCCGTTGAGCAGACGTTTATGGAACAGGAACTCTGTTTTATCTTCTTCATCTCTTATGGCCAGTTGTTTTTTTAGAGCTTCAGTATTTACACGGATTCCCATGGAAGAGAGTTCATATGATCTATTGAGAATGCTGTTCCATACAAGAATATCACCGTTCAGCCCGTATCTACCGTTGCCGGTTTGAGTTGACCAGTCATCATAATCTGCGGCGCGGCCATCGTGAGGCTGCTGGTTGGAGAGATCATGCCCGATACCAATTACAAACACGGCACCGTGTTCCCTGCATATTTTATTCTCGCGTTCTTTAGGATCAAGTTCCGGGTATTTCTGCAGCAGTTCTTCTGCATGGATAAAGTGAATCTCCGGAGGTAATACAGCACTTCCCAGTTCAGGATAATGCAGGCATGTATCAACTTCTGTTGCACGGATAACGGCGTATATTGTTGTTACGATAGATCTCAGGAAATCCAAATGCCGTTCACCGTCATGCATTATGCGTTCCCAGTCCCATTGGTCTACATAGAGAGAGTGGATATTATCAAGTTCTTCATCCGGGCGTATTGCATTCATATCTGTATATAGCCCCTGGCCCGGTTCAAATCCATAATCTGCCAAGGCTATTCTCTTCCATTTTGCCAGGGATTGAACAATTTCTCCTGATTCGTTCATGTCACGGATGTTAAAACGGGCAGGTTGTTCCCAGCCATTTAAGTAATCATTGATACCGGTACGTTGAGCCACTATAAGTGGGGCTGATACCCGCTGGAGATTTAAATTATCTGCCATACGATTCTGGAAGCCGTCTTTTATAAATTTGATGGCTTTCTCTGTGGTTATCAGATCAAGGGCTGCGGAATAACCCTCAGGAAGCGTCAGTCGCTTTTTCATGTTGTGCCTCCGATTTAAGAATCGTGATTAGTAATAATTTAATTAGCTTGTAATATAATGGAGAATGTGGGGTATAAACCAGTTAAAAATTGAATTTATTGAATAAATAGTTATGCCACTTTCGCTTTTCTTCCGTGTCGTCCCTGAATTCTTTTAACGTTCCTTATAAATGATGAATATCCAATGTCCAATATCCAATATCGAATGTCGAAGTAAGAACTCCTTGGAAATTCTACATTCGGTGTTCTGCTGTTCAATATTCGCTCTGGTAAATTTCAATTAAAGATGCAAGAGATTATTGATTGGAAAAAAGGGCAGACCCCGGTTGTTGTCGCTCTTTTTGCGACATCACCGGGTGTCTAAGTTCAATAACTACCGAAGGGCAAAAAACTTGGGGACGCAAAAAAACGACACACAGGGTTTTTTTTCAGTCTCCTCAAACAAATTGCCATTTATTAAAAAGTGGCGATTAAAGAGGTCATTATTGTGCTGTCTGTATTTTTTAACTCCGGATTATGTAGTTTGTTTTGATAATGAATTGTATAACCTACACCCAGAGACAAGGTTTTGTCAAGTACCGCCTCAATAGAAACGGCCCAATTCAGGAAATATTTTGATGAATCTTCAAATGGCACAAAATAATCGGCCTTGTTTTTCAATAATACATTTTTATTTATCTTCCACTGGTCGTTAAAGGCAATTTTGAATGAAAAGAATCGTTCAGTATCTGATCCTGCAGCAGTGGTTCTTTCCCAGAAGATTACTGTAGAAAATGTAGCATTTAATGAATGTGCATCATTTTTTACTGCATCAATACCCAGGCCAGGGCCTATTTGAAGCCTGTATTTGAATCCGGCAAATTCATTTTTTGTATAATTGGCACCCAGGCTGATATTAATACGACCGGATATATTGCGTGTAGCTTTTATTTCGGCAGAACTGTGTCCGGCTATTTGCTTGTCTTTTTGCGAAGATGAAAGTGCCATAGCATTGATAATAAGATTGCTATTTGTCCATTTTTTTTCCAGATCAGCTTTAAAGGATATAGTCTCTGACCTTGCATTGCCGCTTATGCTGACATAGCCCAGTTCAATGCGTTTTGTCAGTGTTGAATCATGAGCAAGAATGAGTACAGGTAATACAAAAAATATCGTTGTTGCTAGAATACGGAATTTCACTTTTTATCCTTATTTTGTTGTTTTTGATCTTTTGACGGTCTGGTGACTTTAGCTGACAGATAACCTGCCAGGAAACCAACTGCAATCAGTAAAGGCAGCAGCACTATATGAGAGAGAGTAATACCCCAGAAGAGGAATCGAATAGATACAACTTCCATGTTCTGAATGATGAAGATAAGCGTTAATACAGCCAGTAAAGCAACTGCAATAGATTTGAAACGGGCCATTTTATGCTCCTTCCATGTGTAATGGTGTTATTTTACAATTATGACAATAGTCTCCATAGTACCGTTTTTTGCCATATTCGGTAGAATGATTAATTTTTTTCTGATCAGATTGCGTTTACTCAGACGGACAGATAGTTCGGTTCTTCCTCTCCGTTGGATATTTTCAATTGTATCTTCAGCCGCATTCCAGAGTTGGGAGAGGTTTTTAACCGATTGCCCCATGAGCAGTGATCCTGAATCCCAGAATTCCCGGGCTGCCATGTTGGCGTAGTAGATGTCTAAATCGGTTGAGAGGAATAGTATCGGTGCATCAACTGAATCCAGAATATTCTGCAAGTGACGTTGATTGTCGGTGATCTTGCCGGATTTAAGATAGTTAAAAAGTTGAAGTTTTTTGAGTGCAGACTCCAGAGCTATAGAGAGTGTTCCAAATTCATCATCTTCATTGTGAATAAAAGAGATGTTTTCTTCTCCACGCTCTATTGCCTTGAGCATTCGTATAATTTTTCCAAGTGGTTTAAACAGGCGATCAGGAAAGACGATGATAAGATATATAACCAGAAGCACTGCACCGAAGAGAAAATAGAGGCTGTTGCGTTGTGCCTTGATTCCTTCTTGTCTTCCAATGCCGGCGTGCCGGATTAAATCGGCACGGGCTTGCCTTGTGATATTCTGTGTGGATTCAAGAATAGCGTCTGCGCTGCGTCTTAAGCCGGTAAATATGACAGCTTTTTCATTGGAGACGGCTGAAGCTGCGGCTTCAATATCCAGACTCATATCCATGCTTAATTGTTCAGCTGCATCTCTGGTTATGCGTCCCCGCTCCTGAAGGCGGCGTATTTCTTTTTCATAAGAAATTAGTCGAGACTGCAATCTGTTAAGTGAACGTGGATTTTCTTTTACAGTCATGACAAGCTGTCCGATGCCGTGGCCGTATTCTGCAATGAGGTTTAGAAGAGAATCCAGAGTACCATAGTATTCCGGAGCATAATAATAGGCTTCTCCAATTGACTGTTTTATGGCGTTCATAATATTTCTATTGGACTCAATGCAGGTTGAATCCAGAGTTATAATGAAGTTTTTTTCATGGCTCCTGGCTTCAAGAAAGAGTATCGAGAGTGATTCACCCAGTTGAGCGGTTCGTGTATCCACAACAGATATCTGTTCGATGGTGTTGATTATACGGCCCAGGGAGTTCAGTGAAAGCAATGCTGCACCTAAAGCCAGTGCGGCTACTACGCCCAGAGCAAAGCGAATACTTGTTTTGCGGGTCACGCCCTGCCTCCCTCCGGTGAAAGGGCCATTGCTTCAATATCACGCTCTTCACCTACTACCACAAGAGTGTTTCCCGCTTCTATAATATCAGTGGGACCTGGCAGGTCATTATGTACCATAGTCTCAATTACTTTACCATCATTGTCAATCTGTGTAATTCTCTTTTGTATTGCAATTACGTTTACTCCGAAACGTGCACGTATTGAAAGCTCTTTTAATGTTTTTCCGATAAATGCTTTGGGTGCTTCAAGTTCAACCAGGCTATGTCCTGTGGAAAGGTGGATTCGTTCATGTATGCCGGGAGCCAGAAGCTTTTTGGCAATTGTATCGCCCATCTGTTCTTCAATAATAATTATCTGATCGGCACCCACTCTCTTAAGAACACGTGCATATAGAGCGTTTGCGGCCCTGGCAATTACCGGGAAAATACCCATTTCTTTTAAAATTACAGTTGTGAGAATTGCCTCTTCCTGTGCATTTCCCAGAGCAACGACAGCAGCGTCAACACCTTCGATTTTAGCTGAGCGCATGGCTGATTCATTTGTGGAATCAAGAATAAGTGCCATTGCCGCCTGATCTTTGATGGCTTCAACCTTTTCACTGTCCCGGTCAATGGCTATGACTTCGGCTCCTTGCTCGGAGAGAACGCGTACTATTTTCATGCCGAATGTACCAAGACCTATGACGACTATTTGCATGGTGCCTCCAGATTATCCAATAAGAATACGGGCGTCGGGGAAAGCGATACGTTTTTTTGCAACGCCCTGTGCTAAAGCTATTCCAAGAGTTAAGGGGCCGATTCGGCCTAAAAACATAAGCATTGCCACCAGCCAGCGAGATTGGATTGTCAGATCTGCTGTAATGCCGGTAGATAGACCCACAGTTCCAAATGCCGAGACAGTTTCGAAGAATAAACTTATGGTAGATTGAGGCTGCCAACTCATCAGCAGAATAAAAACCAATAAGACAGTCAATCCGGATATAACTGTCAGAGCCAATGCCTTCTTCACAGCATTGTCCGGAATTGTACGTTTCAATGTTTCTACGCGGTCACGCCCTAGTAACGTACTTTTGATGGAGAGTAGAAGTACGGCAAATGTAGATGTTTTGATGCCGCCACCTGTAGAGCCCGGTGATGCTCCAATGAACATAAGACCGGTAAGAATAGCCATTGTTACACGGGAGAGTTCATTTATATTGAGTGTATTGAATCCGGCAGTCCTGGCTGATACAGATTGAAAGAGTGCTGTCCACATGCGTTCCCCCATGGATAGATCAGCCATTTGTCCATCAAATTCAAAGAATAGTATTGTCAGGAATCCACCCGTTGTCAATATAGCAGATGATATTAGAACCAGTTTGGAGTGTGGAGACAGGGCCTGCCGTTTTTTTATTTTTTTGCCAATGTCATGTACTACTATGAATCCCAGTCCGCCCAGAGTTATTAAGGCCATGATTGTAATGTTGATAATCGGGTCACCTTGATATTGCATGAGTGAATCTGAAAAAAGAGAAAAACCGGCATTACAGAAAGCCGAAATCGAATGGAATATGCTGAAATATGCGGCTTTCATGACAGAGTCAAATTCAAAGGCCCATCGTGAAAAGAGAAAAATAATTCCGATAAGTTCTGCAATGAAAGTCATACGGAAAATATAGAAGATCATTGAATAGACATTTCGGTCTTCATCAAGCATTTCCTGCATCATCTGGCGCTGTCCGAAAGTGAAGCGGCCAAATAGCAGGGCTACAAAGGCTGAGTATGTCATGATGCCAAGACCGCCAAGTTGTATTAAAAATAAAATTACTATTTGTCCGAATGATGTAAAGTAGGTTGGCGTGTCCTGAACAATGAGTCCTGTGACGCATGTGGCCGAAGTAGCTGTGAAGAATGCATCTACGATGCTGGCCCCTTTACCATCTGTAGTAGCTGCAGGGAAGGTAAGGAGTATTGCCCCGATTAATATTGTTGTAAGGAAACTGAATACTACTATCTGTGCTGTGTTGAAGCGTATCCCCTGAATCATGCGTGTGAACTTTGGTGTCTGTGTAAAATGGCGCATGAGTACAATGAAGTATCGTATTATTATAAAACCAACAACGGTGGACAGGGAGATGAGATTAAGTAAAAATGGCAGTACAGTAAGTGGGTCGAGAGAATGTCTCTGCAAGTATTCGCGTTTTGGTACTGTATAGATCCAGGTAAGAGTGGCATCCACCATATAAATACAGAAGAGAAGGATTTCTATGATTCTACCTGCAATGTGTATCGGGTATGGAATGGTCCATTGAAGACCGGACTGCAAAATGAGCAGTATTAAAGCCATGCCTGCCAGCGAGTAACCGGCACTGTGGAGATAGTTTGTCCATACTGGCAGAGATTTGGCAGAGCGCAGTACGCGTGACTGACTCTGAAAACGCAGACGGCTTGTCAGATATTTAAACCAGGAAGGTATCATATAAAAATCATCTCATCTAAAAAGAGAGTGTCCGTAATTTTAGTAAATTCCAGGATCTTGATTGTTCATTATTTGAATATATGGGGAATATACATCTTTTACGCAGTAGAAGGCAACAGGAAGTATGTTTTTTTTCTCCTCCGGAGGGTGAAAAGATCGTCATAAGGATCGTACTCGAGTTGTAAGGTAGGAAGAGAAGTGTCGGATTAATACATCACCCCCGGGGAATCAGCGGAAGAGCATCGCTGACACCCCGGGGGCTAAAGAGTGGGCTTACATACCCTCGACCGGATTAATCATCATTCCCATAAACATCATTGTATTTGAATGATGATCACGTATCACATAAATAAATGGTCTGTTCAGTTGCATGGAAGGACCAACGGAGGTTTCACGGATATCCACTACTGTTACTGCTGCCGCTTCAGTACCTTCTTCATTTACTTCGATAAATGTACGATGTTTGACACGGTGAATGTAGAGATCGGCATTAGGATTGATACCTGAAAAATCTGCACCACCAGAGAATGCAACGCCCATTCCCATGGCAGTAAGCACATCTTTGAGTTCCCAATCATCTTCAACTTTGAATCGCGGCATTGCCAGGTCCAGTTCTGTTTCATTCAATGCGGCCAGCCACTGTTCCCATTGCGCCTTGTTAAACCCTGCCAGCACTTCTTCCATTGATATGCCGTTATTGGGTTGAATAATTGTCATACTGAAGTATTCATCACCATAGGGGAGGTCTATAATTCTGACCTTGTCTGTCATGGCCCAGTTAAATGTCTCATGCAGATTCATCATCTTGCAATCAACTGTGGAGCCGTCATTCAGCTGAAAAGTATCATCAAATGTCTTGTCAGGGTCAAATTGAATGGTCCAATCTGCCTTAAAGTAGAGGGCATTGATGAGAAATAGTACTGTTGAAGGATCAATTTCTTCAAGCATGTCCTCTATCTTACCGTGGGTTTTTTCCTCTATCCAACCGTTGATAATATCAACTGCTCCAGGATCAGCAAAATTGAGAGTACGCGCTTCAGCGTTAAAATATGTCTGCAAGGCTTCAATGAAATCGGCTTCAATTGAGAATCCTTCACGTCCCCAGAGAGAGTTGGCAATCTCCATTATAACATTTTCATCCATATTTAGCAGCAGCTTTATCAGTGACTGATAGTTCTCGTTAATCTGGCTGGTGCTCATTCCATCATACCCTAATACAGCTGCTATGGCCTCTGCAGTAGTGCCGGCGGCACCATTATAAGTCATGCCCAGAGCTGTAGATATAGAGAGAGGGGATATGAATAGATTGGAATCAGGGCGGGCTGTGGCCAGGCGTTTGAAAATATCAAAACCAAAATCATTGGCTGATTCCACAATGCTCTTTTCCAAGGAACTTAGTTCTCTCGGTGGATTTGCGTCTGGCTGTGTACTGTTCTGAGTGTTGCATCCATTTATCAGCAGGATAGCAGACAGGGCTAATGAATAGAGTGTTTTTCGTTGCATTATTACCTCTTGTGGTCTTGATTTGATATTTGTCGGAATAAAGTCATTTTGTATTGAACATTGCTATTTTGATTCCGCGGGATTATAAAGAATACCAATAAACATCATTGTATCTGTATTATGATCTCGTATAATATAGATAAAGGGGCTGTTGAGATTCATAAATGGCCCTGCAGCAGTGAAACTAATTTCAACTACAGTTGCCGCAGCAGCTTCGGTTCCCTGCTCGTTAACATCAACAAAGCTACGGTGCAGCACCTTGCTTATAAAAAGATCAGCCTCCGGATTGATGTTGGAGAAATCCGCATTATCACCGAATGCAATGCCCATACCCATGGCTGTTAGAATATCGTTGAGCTTCCAATTATCCTCCACCTTGAAACGCGGCATAGAGAGATCAAGTTTCGTTTTTGTCAACATGTTCAGCCAATTTTTCCAGCTGGATTCATTGAAATCGGCTAATATATCAGTAATTGTAAGGTTGCCCCGGGGCTGAATCACTGTCATACTATAATGACCATCTTCATATGGCAGGTCTATGATTTTCACTTTGTCTGTCTCTGCAAAGGCAAATTCGTCCTTCTGCTTCATGAGTTTGCACTCTACATTGGAGCCGTTTGCCAGATTGAAGTAGCCGTCATATGTATCTTCCGGATCAAAAGCAGTTGTCCAGTCTGCCTTAAAGTATATGGCATTGATCAGAAAAAGAACTGTCTGAGGACTGATATTTGAGAGCATATTCTTGATTTTTCCATGGGTTTTGTCCTCTATCCATCCGTTAATAATATCCACTGCTCCAGGTTCTGAAAAATTCAGTGTACGGGCCTCTGCTTCAAAATATGTCTGTAGAGTCTGAATAAAATCGGCTTGGATAGGAAATCCTTCACGTCCCCAGAGGGAGTTGGCAATCTCCATGATTACGTTTTCGTCCAGAGAAGTTAGTAGGTCAATGAGGGATTTATAGGTCTGATTAATTTCGGCCATTGTCATGCCGTCATAGCCCAGTACTGTACGCATGGCATCGGCCGTTGTGCCTGATGCACCGTTTGTTGCCATACCCAGGGCCATGGAGATAGAGAGTGGTGAGATAAACAAGTTGGAATCAGGGCGAATAGCAGCCATCCTGCTAAAGATATCAAATCCAAAAGCATTGCTCGATTCAACCATACTCTTTTCCAGGCTGCCCAGATCTCTCACTGATTCAGGCGCATTAGGTGATGTTCGTGAGCATTGCACAACAATAATTAATAGGCTCAATATCAAAAACATTGTGATGATTTTTTTCATTTTATGCCTCCGATAGAATTATTGAATCACTGCTTTGAAAGTACCATTATCGATAATGCCGGGAAAACCTGACCACATCCATGTTCCATTCAGACTATCTCCATGAACCGTACCACGCAGCCATACGTTGTTATCGGCCCAGCCGGGATGAAGGTTGACCCAAAGGCTGTCATTTTGCAGCTGCCCTTCCATGTTTCCCTGGCCTGTAAAGGGATTGTTTATATTTTCCATTGCATCAGCCGGCTGGAAAGACCATTGTCCGGAGACGTTGTAGCCATCCTCCGGATGGATGGAGAATGTACCTGTTGCTTTGACCAGAAGATTCAAATCATATATAGTAGTAAAATAGACGGTTCCATCTGTTGACTTAAGAATTGTTGATTGTTTCCCTTTATCACAGCCTTGCTGGATAGTCAATATTAAAATGGCAGTAAGAATAATAAAGATTTGTCTGATTCGCGAAACAAACATATTGATTCTCCTAAAGAGGTATAACACATGTAATGCGGTGTGTCATGACATTTGCATCCTGGAGTGACATTGCACCTGCAGGAGCCACGATGAAGTCATTTGATAATGTGGCGCTGGCACCAAATTGCCAATTGTTATTGATACCCGGCAAACCACCACCGGTCATGAGTTGACCATGATATACAATATCAAATTCCGGGTACTTCAAGCTCAGTCCCCAGGTGAATGACCACTCCAGCCAGCTCTCTTTTTGGTCACGTTCTGTTTCATTAATATGATCGATCTGATTCAGCTTATAATTGATGTTTCGCCACTGCATGCCCAGTTGAAACCCCCACTTATCATTATTACGTTTCAAACCCATTCTATACCACAAGTTTTTAAACTTAAATGTATTAACAATAGTTCGGCCACCCTCCATGATAGTATGGCCATTTACAGATTGTGTGTCCATAATCGCTTCTGTCCATGTTTTTGAACTGATAGGTTCAGTTACAATTTCACAGCCAAATGTGACGGGGCCTTTGGTTTTAGATAGACCCAGGATCATTTGAAAAGCATTGGAATATCCTGGATCTCTGGGGATTCGCATGATATCGTAATTGGGGATTTTGGGGTGTGTTTTTCTGTTGTATGCGGCTCCCAGTGATAGAGTCCAATTCCGTGATCCAATAGGCGTCCGGTAGATAAAACTGCCGCCCCATAGGCGATGACGGTCTAGTTCAGTGCGTTTTTCATCTATCTCTGTGGGTAGTATAGGCATCCAGTCCCACCAAATACGTCTATATATTTCATGAGTCATGTCCGTGCGTTGGTGTACCAGTATGAATTCTGCTTCACGCCCCTGACCGGCCTGGTAGAGGGCTGCTAATCTGCCGGATTTTATATTTCCTTCCTGCTCAACCCTGTCATTCCAGGCATAGAGCATCTGGACTCCATCCATGGCTTCCAGATCTGCATAGCTGACGCCCGCTCCAATAGAAAGTTTTTTATTTATTTTATATCCAAGTACGCCTGTTATCATTATATTATTTGCTGATCGGTCTGAAAGGCGGTCACTTGAGCCGGGACTGCTCTGAGGATCAAAATTCTGCATAGAGATGGCTATGCCACCGAATGTCGGATCACCACTGAAATACATGCCTACCGGAAGTGATCTGGCACGGCCCATATTGTTTTGAATACGATAAAAATAAGGAGCGGTATAAAGCCATGAAGATTTTGTCTTGACGCCTTTGGCGGGATTGATGAAGGGATCAAGCCATTTATCAGAGATGGAAAATGATAATCCACCCATGCCGTTGTTTTCGGTGGGAAGATAAGCAAATTGATTTCCTGTGGCCACTGGTAGAGATTTTATTGAGATAATTTGTGCGTTTCCTGATAAAGCCAGAAGCAGGATACTTAAAAACAGGGCGTGATAGATACAATGATTTTTTTTCATGATTTCCTCAATGATGAGTAATGTGTTGGATGCCTGTCATCATTCAAGGAACGTGCCAATCTTATTTTAAGCAGGAACGAGATTGTATCAATATCTAAGAACAACAGATTTTTGAAAGAGTATCAGATTTCTGAGGATTAAAAGCGCAACAAAAGACCCAGGGTACATACCGTTTTTTGATAGTACCGGTTTCTGTAGGGAGATTCATTCTCATACCAGCCAACACGGAAGGTGGCGGTCACTGCTGAATTTAACTCGCGGCTTAGATCAATTACTGCCATATTCATGTCTTCGGTCTCGGTGTCAGGGCGGAGTTGAAGGCTGGGATTTAACGGATCATCGTATCGTTTACCCTTCCAGATCCACTTGAGATTTATTAGGAAACCTGGTACTATTTCCCGTGCTGCATTGATGTCTATCATTGGTTGCCGGTAGTTAAAGCCAGTGCTGTTTGAAGTGACACGTTCATATCCGGCAGTGAATCTCAACAGCATGTTTTTGTAGTATTCAATCCATATCGAACATTGCCAGTAACGGTCAGACTGCTGGTCATTATGATAAATCCATGGTGTATTCAATTCATCATTGGACAGCCATTCAAAGGCCTGCCTGTCATATCTGATTTTACCAATAACGCCATTAATCTGCCATTGAAGCCGCCGGTTTGCAGCCCAGCGTATTGACAGTCCTCCTTCTCTTTGCTTGTGGTCATAGAGTTGGCCCAAACTGTAATCCAGATTGGATTGCTGGGCATATATTGCAAAAACCCAGGAAGGGGATGGATATACAGTTGTCTCCAGTCTGTATAATGGCATTCTGTAGCCTTTATCTGCGGAAAAATATTTCTTAGCTCTGAAACGCAGAAGTGCACTAATATGCAAAGTAGGTAATATCCGTGTGGTGATCTTGGTATTAAGATCACACAGTGCCCTGGTTTCAATTGTATATTGGGAATAACCCTCCAATCCTATCTGTCCGTCAGTCTGAATGATAAAATGACGGTTCATCCTGCCTGATCCTGTGAATGAAAAATGAAGACGGCCAGTTAGATCGCTGGTATGAAAATCAGCTGATTCAAAGATATTATCGTCGTGCCCAACTGTCATACTAGCCTGACGTTGCCATTGCCAACTCTGCCCATGAAGCAGGGATGTGGTAAATATTATATATGTGAGGATGTGCCGTGGATAATTTATCATTTCATCTTCAGTGTTTACGTTCATCTGCTTTGAGGTAGAAGGTTTGAGCAATTACGGCCAGGCTGTCTGCTTCTTGTTGAAGACGTGCCTCATAGATTTTCAGCCTGGCTATCCAATCTCTCAATGCTATCGGGGAAGTGGGAGGTGTTCCGGTTAGTTCCATAAGTGGACGATCCAGAAAAATTGATCCGGATTTATTTGTTAATATTTCGTTCTGAAAATCTTCTTCCCTGTAATCAGGGCCTGTGCCATTAGGATTACTGCTTGATCTGGTTGAACGTGCGAAAAGCTCTTCCGATTCGTTGAATAATGACAGTTCTCTGTCCATGTCTGCCACACGAGAGCGGATCCTGACTTCACGTTCTAACTTGTCCACTCTGGAGCTTACACGCATTGCCTCGACCTTGAGTGCTTCGCTCCTGTCTTTAAGCAGGTCACCCTTGAACTCCAATGTTCTCGGAGAATCCCCCTGCCTGGCTGTGATGCTGGTCCAGGATCCGGATACATCCTTTTTTTCATGCTTAAGAGTGGACCAACGCCTGTGAGCTTCACTCAAATTTTGTAGTTGTAGCTGGTCAGGAGCATCGGTAGCCATGAGAGAATCCAGTTTAATCTGTATATTCTTTAACAGATCTTGCAGTAGCAATTGTTGTAGATTGGAACTATGCAGATAACGTTGTTCCAGTGCATTCATCTTTTGTGAGAGCTCTTGTGACTGCCGCATATATCTGTTGAGGCGGCGGCGTTCGGCACTGCTGAGCAGCTCTATTGACTGTAGGTGAGAGATTTCCCTGCCAAGATTGCCTGCTCTGTCCTGTAGTGCACTTCTTGCCATTGCAATTGAATCCAGACGTGTTGTCAAAGTTTCAATCTGCCTTGTCAGCTCCATATGATTCTTTTCGGTCTGCCCGAATACAGATATGGTGAGAGCCAGGAGTGCATGGATTATTAAAATTTTGCTTTTCATGATCTGTCTTTGTTATCCAAAAGATTGTATTTATCAAGTTTATAGTATAATGCACTGGTTTTAATGCCCAGCAGCCGGGCAGTTCTTGCTTTTATGCCGTTAGTCGTTTTAAGGGCTTCTTCCAACATTTCTTTTTCAACAGCTGCCAGCCTGCCATCAAGATCCATCCCCATTTCAGCAACTTTCATGCCCGGACTACCATCCACCATGAAGATAAGATCTTTTCTGTCAAGTTCCGTGCCGGAGGTCAATACCGTAGCCCGTTCAAGGATATTTGCCAGCTCTCTGATGTTTCCGGGCCAGGCATATGATTTTAATGTATCTGATGCAGCCTGTGTGAGGCGGAGTGCCGGTCGCCCCATTTCTTTAGAAAGAGTTGACAGAAAATAGTCTGCCAGAAGGGGGATATCCTCTGTGCGTTCACGGAGCGAGGGCAGGTGTATGGGGACAACAAAGAGCCGATAATAGAGATCCTCTCTGAAACGGCCATCTTTAACAGCTTCAAGCAAGTTTCTGTGGGTTGCGGCAATTACGCGTACATCAACATTTATTGTCTCTTCACCACCTACACGTTCAAAATTTTTTTCCTGAAGTACGCGCAAAAGTTTTACTTGAAGTGAAGGTGATATGTCGCCAATTTCATCAAGAAAGAGAGTGCCTTTATGTGCAAGTTCAAAGCGTCCTTTTTTTTGACGGATCGCACCAGTGAAGGCCCCTTTCTCATGGCCGAACAATTCACTCTCCAAGAGCCCCTCTGCCAGTGCGCCGCAATTTATCCTGACAAAGGGCATTTTTGCACGGCGGCTTAGTCGATGAATGGCCCGGGCCGCAAGTTCTTTGCCTGTACCTGATTCGCCCATGATGAGTATTGACGTGTCACTTGGAGCAGCCTTTTCCAGGATTTGATAGACTTTACGCATGCACTGTGACTCGCCAACAATTTCACCATAGTGAAGCCGCTGATCAATTTCATCGCGCAGCATTGCATTTTCACCGGCAAGTAATTGCGTTTTTTTACGTTCGATGTCTAAAATATTATAACGATCAACTTTAAGTACAAGTGACTCACGCGTAAATGGTTTAGTGATAAAATCCCACGCGCCTGCTTTCATGGCATCTACTGCCAATTCTATTGTACCATAAGCAGTAATTACAATTACGCCTGTGTCCGGAGAGAGTTTTTTAGCGGCTTTCAGTAATTCCAGGCCGTTCATATTATCCATTTTGTAATCTGTGATAATCAGATCAATTGGATATTTTTCCAGGATAGACAGGCCATCGTCAGCATCTGCGGTAGTAAGAACTTTATGGCCTTCATGCCGCAAAATTTCCATCATGCCTTGCCTGAGAGTCTCATTGTCATCAATGATGCATATATACATGGTGCCTCGTGATTTTTTTAAAAAATGAGAAATTTTTAAAGCAGACGTTTACGTCGGTAACTAACCTTTTTAAGATCTCTCAGTCGCAAGCTCCATCGAGAAGACAATAAAAAACAAATAATTCGGCATAGTGTTATTATTTTTGTCCTCTCGCCATGTGTGATCTTTAATTATCGCTGATACTCTAAAGTACGTTTTTCGATTTCGATTGCGATAACCGATACCGATATCGCTTGGTCTGCTTTATTTTGTCAATGGCATTTCAATTTCAAAAATCGTACCACTTGAATTGGAACTGAGGAGCCGGATATCGCCTTTATTGCGTTGTGCAAGGTTTTTGGCAATGGCCAGCCCAAGGCCGGTTCCCTGTGATCTGCTTGTATGAAAAGGTGTGTATAGATTATCCAGGGCCTCTTTACATAGTCCGGAGCCGTTGTCACAGATCTGTATCTGCACATGCCTGTCCTTTGTGGTAGTGCCGGTAATTTTGATTTTCCCATCAGGACCGGCAGCCTGAAAGGCATTAGAGAGCAGGTTGATAAATATTTGGCGTCCATGTCCCGGATCAATATGAGCAGAGAGTAGATTGCCGATATTGATTTGTATTTCGGCAGGAGTCTTATGCTGAGTTGTGCAGAGTTCAACAGCCTCTTCTGCCAGCTTTGCAAGGTTTACATGGCAGGCTTCAGGAGTGCGGGGACGTGCAAAATCAAGAAAATGATCAACAATTCGCTGAAGCTGTACTATCTCTCTTTGAATTTTATGAAGATGGTCAGATGGAGTTGAGCCTTCGATCAGATGGTCACTTAAGAGATCTGCATATAGTCCCATGCCTCCCAGAGGATTACGGATTTCATGGGCAACGCCACCTACCATGGCCTTTACCTCTTTTTCCCGGGCAAGCAGTCCCTGTCTCATATCTTCCATAGCATTGGCCAGATTGGCAATCTCACCTTTTCCTTGAATTGAAACAGGATTCTCCAGATCACCCTGTCCTATAGCATGTGAGCGCCGGGCTAATCTGTGAATCGGCCCGGATAGAGTCCGTGCAAGAAGCCATGCCAGCATTAATGTCAGAGTGATTGCTCCGGCTGACAACCATAAAAGCCGTTGTTCGAGAAGGCGCATACCGTCAAGTACATTGGCGTTTCCATTAACAGCAACACCGCCAATTACCTGGCCATGCGCATAGAGCGGTGCAAATCCTGTCATAACGGGCTGGCCGTCTATGCCTGTAAATAGAATAGAGTGAGCATTTATGCCCCGCTCTATTGAAGCTAATTCGGTTTGATGAAATTGTAGAGAAAAATACAATGCTCCGGGAGCAATAGTGGAGTCAGTATCGGCAATTGAGCTTTGATCCAGCTTGAAGATGTATATACGTTTTACACCCGTTGCACGGCATATATCGAGCAATCCTTTTGTAAATCGTCTCCGGACAGAAGAACCTGTGGAGAAAGTCATTAGTTTGCGTTCTTCAGCTGTGAAATGAACTGCTGCAGCACTGGCAATTGCCTCCATTTTCTGGCCCAGCTCTGCTTCAAGATCTCGTCGTACTTCCCATCTCAACAACCATGATACCATTCCCAATACCAGCATTAACAGTGCTGCAAAGAGAATGAAAATTTTGAATTGTATTTGATGAAAGATTTTCAATTTTACTTATTTTTCTCTATATTAAGGCGTTTTTCCACCTAATGTATGTACTGTGCCGTCATTATATATGCGGAATGCCCATATCCTTGTCCGGGTATTGCCAGCCGGATCAAGGTCGTTTCTTAGAAAGTAGAAAGTCCAATTATTGAGTGCCGTACGTGTTTTTATATCATTACCAGTTACTTTTCCCTTTACCGGTTCGGCAGATTCAACACCGTCTATTTTTTTAAACTCCCGGGCCAGGATATCCATATTCCATGGTTGCTCAGACAGGAGTATAGAGGCATTGTGTGGTGCCCACAGATAATAGTGAGTAGTTCTCATGTTATATTTTTGCACTATTGAATCCATGGGAGCATAGTCGCTTTGCGTATTCCCTTTTGACCATGCATCTGCCCATGGAACATCAGGTTTAAAAGAGATAAGCAGCTTTTTTGTAGATGGAAATGGCCAGGCATGAATGTTATATATGGATGTTACGCTGTCACGTTCCGGTATCTCTCTTGCCAGATATAGATGCATGAGAGCATTAAAAATGCTCGTCTTTACATCAGGATCAATTTGAAGAATTTGACTACCATAATAATCTTTATTCATTATCCGCAGTGTTAAAATTGCTGCATCATCTTGAGCTCTGGTCTGTATACTGTCCGGGATTGTAGATAAATTTGCAGATATTATCGGTATCGGATATAGTGTTGAGAATGGTGTGGGAGTGGAGCAGAAACTCAATAATATTATAATCAGTATGATTAATATTATTGATGTCAACGTGAATTTGAAGATAGAGGTGTTATGTGACATAGAATGCTTTCCATTAGTAATTATTTTTGATCAATTGTAATAGATTCGTTCTCTGTCAGCTTTATCCGGATCTTTGTAATAAAACCCCACGCCTCGTTCTATTATTTCTGCATATTTCGGCACCTGTGATACTATAATTGATCTTTCTCTGTTTCGCCGCGAGAACTGATTCATGAGTTCAAGAATGACTGAGCAATGCTGTCCCACCCGTTTCTCCATGGACCAGCCTGTGGAGTCATAGGGCACAAATAGCTTTTTTTGTTTTGACAGACTGAGTAGAAAAGGATCTTTGCCATCGAGTAACAATGCCTCGGTTTTTGGACCTGTGGGTTGATCCAGAAAGGGAAGAGGAGCTTCAAGCAAGAAGGGCATAGTTTCTGAAAAGTCGCCTATTTCCCGGTGAGAGAGGCCTCTGAAACTTTTGGGTGACGGCTCAACATGATTCTCAAAACCTTCTCTGGCATTCACTATCATAGACGTGATTGTAGCTATGCGCATGGCTTTTTTCGGTGCGACAATGCAGTTGGTAACCGGAAACATGGTCTCTGCACCGTGTATATCAATTGCTACATCGACGCCTTCGGTGCGCATTAATTCCATTGCAGCAAATGTGACTTTTTCCATGAGCAGACCGTTTTCACGGCCCGGCCAGGTGCGGTTTGTATTACGTGCATCCAGGAATGAGAAGAGTTTTTTGTCCGGATAATGCACATATACATCGGGATCAGGCCATTGATCCAAAGGAGCGGCATTGCGGTTGCCCATCCTGAAACGTTTGCTGCCCCATTCTGTTGGTATATCAAAGAAGAGTACATAACCGTCGCCGGGCTTGGTATTGCGGCTGCCGCTATTGTTGAACTGTGGTATCACAATAAGTGATCCCCTGTCAACCATAGCATTCTCAATGAATATCAGTGCTGCAAGTATTGCGGCAGGTTCATTTGAGTGGGTATTGGCAATGATTAATGTTTTTCCACCCTCTTCTGCGCCTTCCATGAAGAACACGCGAGTATCTGCAGGTGTCCCTTTGAGACTTTGGCAGTAATCGCTCAGCATAGTGACTTTTGTAACACCAGGGCCGGCAACTATTGGCAGTTGAAAATGCCGGTGCCGGTAAAATTGTACTCCCGATAATATTGTAATCGTCATTACAATACAAATTAGCAATGATTTTTGAATCCATTCTCTGGACATTGAATGATTCTCCGGTAATGACTATCTATCTGATTCTGAAAATTCGCAATAAAAATGGTATCAGCACAATTAAGCAGAGTGCCATCTTCTGGGTGTCATGTTTCTCTTTGACAAAGTTCCAGATGAGCATGGCGGCAATAAAAATGCTGATTCCATAATATAATATTGTAATAAAAGGCATTGACGACCTCTTTTGTTATTTTTACATTCCCCATTCAACTAAGAAACTTAATTTAGCACTGAAAAGAATCATCAGAATTCCTGTAATTGTTATAAGTACCCATGGTACCCATGTGGCTTTCAGGAATGATGTGTAGGAACCTTTATAATCTGACATAATCACGGTTAGCCGTCCAATAAGTGCGGTTGGCGGCAGTCCGTCACCAAGGGGCCAGATCAGACTCAGACCGGCAATGGCCACGGTTGCATGAAGCCCGATAGAATCAAGGAACCATACCAGGGGAATACCAATTATGGCGGCACCACCGTATGTCAGTATGCCTTCGGATATTGGAATAATGAATATTAATGAGATGTACAGGACAATAAGCGGCATGGAGATCACCGTGTAGGAGATCAGCCCTCTTACGCCGGTAACTGTCATGATTTGTTGTAATGAGCCGACAATTGCCATTGTTGCCAGAAGTGGAAGAAGCAGCTTCACAGTGTCCCGTGAAAGAACAAGAAAATTGATCCGCTTCGGGCTTACAAGTAATGCCACCAGGGCAGCAATGGAGAATTGAAGCGGCAGTCCCATGACTGGCAGTGCAAAAGGCCATATCCTTGATATTGCAATTAAACCGAAGAAAGTCATAAACGGCAGGGCCACACGCCAGGCGTTCATCTTTTCGGGTATGGTAGGCATTCTGGACAGAACTTCGGCCAGTTCCATATTGTTCTCGCGTTTCCATCCCAGAAAGAGCACTGTGAATGTACCCAGAATAAGGACGGGGATACCCAGTGGAAATTCAAATCCCACATAAGGTATTGCAGTTCCGGCAGAGATAATCATAGCCCATATGTTCACAGGTGGAGCTGCCGCACTTAGCCCGGCAATAATAAACAGAATGGCAGCCACACGTTTTTTTGAGATGCCAAGATATCCCAGGGCCATGGCACAAGGCGCACCTACTGTCAGGATGGAAACACTGCCAGCACCGGTCAGGGCACCGGGAATCAGCAACACTATCATAAGCATCAGCAATGCTACAATTCGCATGTTGAAAAACGCAGTGATAATGCCTCTGACCACGTAGTCAACACCACCGGATTCAGTTATAATTTTAATGAAAATAGTTGCTGTTACAAATACCAGCATGACGTCCAGATAGGTAAAAGTGCCTTCCACAAGGTGTCTGGCAAGCTGGATCAGTGGCGGTGCTTTTATGAATGCACCAGCTAATCCTCCTGCCACAGCACTGGACGCCATACATAGTTCAACGGAGAGATTTTTCCATTTTGCAAGCCCATATGCCAGAACCATTATGAGCAGGATCAGTCCAATTTGTAAATACATATGAGGCTCTTTTAATTATAGATTTGTTCAATGAGTGTCACAATATCCAATGCATAGGTGGCTTCGGAATACGGAATTTTTTTCTCTTCTGCAATCTTGCTGAACCGCCCGTCTTTATTGCTGTCTTTCACTGCAATAATATAGTCGGCATAGGGTGCAACAGCATCAATCATACGTTCGTTGTTACTGCCGTCAGCACCGCGTTTGGACTCTCCGCCTGCATGTACGGCAATGATCAGTATTTTATTTTCTGTGCAGTATTTAATCAGACTGCTGACGCGTTTGAGCTCATCTTCAATAGTCAGGCCAGAAGCACCCATACCTTTCAGGCTGGCTCCAATGGCCAATATAATTGATTTAAATGCTGTGCCTTTAGGATACTTATCCAATTCAGTAAGGATTTCCACATGAAAACCGCTTCCTGATTCCTGGCCGCCAAGGCCTACGCCCGCTTTCACCATGTCAACAGTGGGTACATCGCAGTAATCATACATTACACCGGCCTGTTCCAGAACAACATTGAGTGTGTTGATGTCTGCACTCTGTCCTGCTGATGTGGTTAGTACCGGAAGTTGCATCTTTGGCGGTTCTGTTTGAGCTGATGCCAGGGACACTATTAGCCCAAAGATGATAATGGTCAAAAAAAGGCTTGAAAATTTCTTCATTGCAATTTCTCCTGTTACAGATATTTAGTAATCTATTAATTTATATATCCATCACACTGCCCATTATGAAAGACAGACAGTATGATGGTTTTAAACTATTGTTGTCAAAAATTAATGGTCACTGCCTGCTGACGGTTGTAAGTTATTGTACTTGACCAGTTCACGCAACCAGAATTCCGGATATGTCGGACGGCTGCGTTTTCTTTCTTTTACATTGTAGATCCACAGATGGTTGTACTTGACCAGGAGGTCATCACCCAGTTTCCACCATGTATTGATAACATTATTGGCATTGTCATTACAATATTTAGTCAGATAAGCTTTTGCCTTCTCCGGTGATTGCTTGTAGAATTTGTGAGCGATGTTATCAATCTCCGGGATCAATCTCATAACAGATTTTTCATACTTTTCCTGAGCGTCTCTGACATCTTTAATAGCATGATTATATAAAACCTGTGTGTGGAAGTCGACGTAATCAAATGCCCAGCGGGCAGATTCACGGTTAAACTCCCAGTGATCACCTATCTCAAAGGAATAAGGTATGGCAGTGACTCCCTGGTAGAAAGGCATGAAACAGTCTGTATCCTGAGCACCGAATCCAATCCAGACAATACCGCCAATGGGATTTGGCAACCAATTGCGTGTCTGAGTGACTGCAGTATATTCTGCCCGGTTTACGCCGATACAGCGTGGTGTATCATATTTTTTGCCATCTACTTCAAATCCATATGGCAGGTGATTGGGATTCTGGAAAGGTCCACCTTGAATACCTTTGGCTGTCCAGAATTCAGTGCCGTCAAATTTGTCTCTCAGCATGTCAATAATATCTTCAACAGAGTATTTTTTTTCAGGCTTGATGGAGAAAGGAAAGTCCATGTTAGGTGTATCTGCGCTGAATTTCTTTGATGGTGCCATCAGATCATAGAACCTCCACATACGTGCTCTGGACCCACCGGATGAGGTGGCACTGAATTCACCTGGTGCGTATGAGTGTTTCCATGAAAAAGGTTTATCACCTTCAGGGTCATACCAGCGGCGGTCCACTGCATAGGAGATAACATTTTCAGAGGCCATGAAAAAGTCTTTATTTTTCAAATTAATTTCACCAATGCGTGATTCATTGGGGCATACACTGACATGATCGTCCGGAACACGCTGTGCACACCAGATAGCACCGGGCTTGCCGGTTTCGGGTGTCCATAACGGGCCCACTGGCATTATCTCAAAAATCCACAGTTCATCGGGATCAGATACAGATAACATTTCACCGGTGTCTGTATGACCATATCCGTATTCCTCAGCGAGTTCACCCATTATTTGAATAGCATGACGTGCAGTAGTGGCTCGCTCCATTGCAATAAGTGTGAGCATGGTAATGTCAAACTTTGGTGTTGGAGTGTTGTTTCGCAGCTGTCGTTTACATCCTATTGTAGATTCACCAAAGGCAACCTGATTATCATTCATATAACCGAACATGCCGTGCAGATAACCAAAAGTGTGGGGGATTTCAGGGATCTCAAGACCGTTAAAATTGTCTTCAAGGTTGTCCCAGTTTGTTCCTTTTCTCGGTGGCGTTGTGGCAAATTGTTCAAACCAATAAATTTTGCGCATTGCGCCTTCTGCATGATCTTTGGGTTCAACATAGCGCCATGTCCAGTCGCAGACTCCACAATCACTGGTATGGGTTGAGATAATAGAACCATCTGTAGATGCTTTTTTACCGACAACAATGACTGTACATTTATCTTCCAGTATATCCTGATCAGAATACTGGGCAAGTACAGAGTTAATACTGATGAGCAGTAAAATAACCGGAATTGTAAATTTTAAAGCTTTGGACTTCATTCTTCCTCCCATGGAGTTTTTGTGTCAACAGGGTAGTTTGCTGATTTTAAGGTAATGAAACAGGTGTTCGAATAATCTATCAAAAAAGGAAGGATAACGCAATGAATAAATGAGGCAAATAGCAAGTGTCAAATTCCAAATGACAAATAGCAAATAGCAAATAGCAAATTCCAAATGACAAATAGCAAATAGCGCTGTAATTACCTGAAATAAAACTTTTTTCAGGTACATGCCGTCTTCTTTGTGAATGTGAAAAACGATATGAATCAAAAATATGTAAAAGGAGATTGATCATGAAAAGAAAATCGATTATTGCGTTATCCATGTTGTTAATTCTGGCATTGGGCTTATCTGCCACAGCATCAGGTACACAGAAGCGTAAACGAAAAGGATATCTTGGCGTCCATATCGAGAGATTGTCTATTCTCGAGAAAAAAGAACTGGGTATCTCTCATGGGATTCTGGTTACTGATGTTGTAAAAGACTCTCCCGCAGAAAAGGCCGGTATGCTGGAAGATGACATTATTCTTTATTTTGCCGGAAAAAAAATCCGTAAGAGTAATGATTTAACAGAAAAAGTACGCAATCAAAAACCAAAGAGCAGTGTTAAAGTGACACTTCTGCGTGAAGGTAAGCGGACTGATCTAAATGTCGTTGTAGGCCGATTGCGGAACAGATTCTCAGTTAACAGTACATCTCTGTCATATTTTTACGGGCATGCGTATCTTGGTGTCAGACTGCATGACATGGATAATGAGATGTTGTCATATTTTGGTGTAAAAGAAGATGAAGGAGTGCTGGTATTGAGTGTTGTTGAAGACTCTCCTGCAGCAGAGGGTGGATTGAAATCAGGTGATGTTATTTATGCAATTGAAGGAGAAGACGTTGGAGATTCAGGTGATATTACTGAGATTCTCGGTGATTTTGAAGAGGGTGAAGAGATTGAGGTTGCCGTACTTCGTCATAAGAGAAAAGTAGCTATAAAGGTTACGCTTTCGAATGGACAATCTTATAATAATAGTATGATATTCGGCGGTGATGATTTTATCCATATCCATAGCGATGGTGCAAAAAAAATTAGTGAAATTAGTGAATTGGGACGTATTAGATCCCGGAAAGAGAATACTGAAAAGTTACTACAAAGAACTTTTGAGTTAAACGAAAGGTCAAAAAATAATGCTCTTAAACTTAGCGTATATAAGGAAGCACGTAAGGAGTTTAATACTCAAAAAAAGAAATCACGTATAATTGATGTAAGAGAAAGTGTAATAATATAAGATACTTAACCACAGATAAAAATTTGAGAATTAAAGAAGAACACTCGCACAAAGATCACGAAGCCTCCCAGCCCGGCTCTACGATATAAAAAAAGAGCAGGACAGGATTCGCAGGATTAAAAAACAAAAATTAGCCCCCGGGGTGTCAGTGCTGTTTTTCCGCTGATTCCCCGGGGGCTAATTTATAGCCGCTGGCCTGATGAATTTTTTACCGTTCCTTATAAATGATGAATATCCAATGCCCACATAGCCAATATCGAATGTCGAAGTAAGAACTTCTTGGAAATTCTACATTCGGTGTTCTGCTGTTCAATATTCGTTCTGGTAGATATTAATTAATCATGTAACCACAAGGAAATTTATTTTAGAGGATGGGAGTAGAGTAAAAATTATTAATCAAAATTTGCTATTCACTTCAATCTCTTGTTTTCTTAACAAGTGCTATTCGATTAAACGAACAGGTGTTTCTGCTGCCAGTTCTTCAGGCAGGACAAGTGTCAGGCGCGCAAGGGCCGTTTGCTTGTATTCATTGCCCAGTAGTGTGATTTTTTTGCGCCAGGGTTTATAACCGTCTGCGGCAACAACTATAATATACTCTCCTTTTTTAAGATTGATTTTAAGCGTGCCGGTTTGACTGTCAGTAGTCCCTATAAATTGAGTATTGATATAGATATTGGCATTTCCATCGAAAGCAGGATCAGGAGAAGTAACTTGAATAGTCAGAGGTGATGCACCCAGTTTGAGAAGGTTTTTTCCACCGCCGCAGGCTATGCACTGTATTAGAATGATGATTACTATCAGCAAGATCTTGATTTTCATAGTTATCTCTCCGAAAGTGAATTTTGCTATTAAATAAATTACATTGATTAATGTGAATGCGCAAGGGAAAAGAGTTTTTTTTGTTGCCGGCGACCTTTCAGCCGGAAAAGTTGTGGATAATTCACACAAAAAGCTGTTTCAGTCGATATTATTTTAATGCCAATCCATATCTATGAAGGCCAAAGCGGCAAACTGATCACCATTATTCTAAGATATGGAAAGCGTCCTTCATGAAAAGAGAGGTGACGAAGATCCCGGCTAAGAGCATACCGGGATGACATGTGTGGGGGAATGCAGTATTTGGATGGTCAGTATGTGTCTTTTGGATGGCCAATGCATGTTGTCCTTGGATACGCCTGCCAGAATGTCATCCCCCGTACAGAACCTGACC
>JAGLOF010000036.1 GCA_023139105.1 bacterium | reverse complement strand
CACAGATGGCTCGGATTAAATGATGAATCATGGCAAAAGATAATACTTTTTTGATCTTAACAGGCTGGCATAAACTTGTCAGCCTGTTCTTTTATCATGACGTATCTGTCTATCATGGCCATCTGTGACGCAGAGGCCCGTCGCTCCGGGGGAATGTTGCTGCCCGTCTGTGGCGTCCGGTGGGGTGTGTGCATGCGCTTTTGTGGGGTTGGGGTGCCGGCAGATGAACCCCGGCCTATAAAGCATGCCGGATGCCTGATTATGCAATGGAAGTGATTTATAGGCCGTCTTGTAACTTTCGCAATAATTAAATTCTTGACATTTTACTACAATTATAATACTTTCTAGACAGGCTAGACAGAATTGAATGTTTTTAGTGGAGGGCACCATGGTTGGCAAGCATTGGCAGCTTCAGGAGGCAAAGAATAAATTTAGCAATCTGGTTAAAATGGCTCAACATAAAGGGCCCCAGTTTGTCACCAAACACGGTAAAGAGGAAGTCGTTATTATTTCAATTGAGGACTATCGGAAGCTGATAAAACCCAAAGGAAGCCTTGTGCAATTTCTTCAAAGTTCTCCTCTTGCAAATGAAGAGCTTGATCTTAAAAGAAATAAAGATGTCCCGCGAAAGATTATGCTATGAATTATTTACTGGATACATGCGTTATTTCAGAGTTGATAAAGTTGAATCCGAGTACAAAAGTGTGTTCATGGATTTCAGAAATTGAGGAAGATCGACTTTTTTTAAGTGTGCTGACAATTGGTGAAATATACAAAGGCATTGAAAAGTTGCCGGATTCCAGGAAGAAAGAAGGCTTGTCAGATTGGATCAATTCCGACCTGATAAATAGATTTCAAAATCGAATAATTGTTTTCGATCAGCAAGTTGCCACGATTTGGGGTAAGATTCAGGCGTATTCAGAAAAAGTAGGTAAAACAATGCCGACTATTGATGGGCAAATAGCCGCAACAGGTATTTGCTGTGATTTGACAGTAGTAACACGAAATACCTCGGATATGAAGATTAGCGGAGTATCTTTGTATGATCCATGGTAATGTTAATGGGCTAATCATGAGTGATTCAATGCGGCAGGTATTATGAATTTTGAAACTAATGAACAAATGGTTTTTCCTGCAAACTATGAGTTCGTTCAGGATGACATTGATTGATCTTTTAAGATCTTAAACTATAAGGCACACCAAGAGGTTTTTAAGATGACAGCTTTGTTAAAAGAAATCGACGGCTTGCAAAAACAGATAAACGAAAAAAGGCCTTTAGAACCAAAATCTCTGGAAATGCTGCGTAATTACTTCAAAATCGGTTTGACCTGGTCCAGTAATGCTTTAGAAGGAAATACACTTACCGAATCGGAAACAAAGGTTGTAATTGAAGACGGCCTCACAATTGGCGGCAGATCGTTAAAAGACCATTACGAGGCTATTGGCCACGCTGAAGCATTTGATTTCCTCTACAATATTGTTGGAAATAAGATCATCATTGAAAAAGATATAAAAAAGTTGCATCAGCTTTTTTATTATCGAATTGATAAAACAAATGCAGGTGCATATAGAAAGTTAAAAGTATTTATTTCCGGGACTAAATTTGTTCCGCCTGCACCGGAAAAAGTACCGGAACTCATGCAGACTTTTGCTAAAAAAATTCCGGAAATACAAAAAGAATATCACCCTATAGAATTTGCTGCCTTAATACACAAAGAGATTGTTGATATTCATCCATTTGTGGATGGAAACGGAAGAACCGCCCGGCTTTTAATGAACCTGGCATTATTGCAGGCCGGTTATGTTGTTACTATCATTCCGCCGATAAGAAGGGCTGATTATATTGCTTCAATAGTAAAAAGTCAGGTCAACCCAAAAGACGATACATCTTTTAAGAGACTTATCGCGGAAATGGTGTTGGAAAGCCAGAAAGATTATTTAAGGATGTTAAAAATATGAGTCTGTAGGATGGGCCTGTGGCCCATGATTTACATGAATTTTATGGGCCGCAGGCCCATCCTACGAACTTGGAAAAACCTAACAGCTCCGCTAAAGCACTGGGGGCTGAAGAATGGTCCGAAAATTATGGATCGTTCCTCTACACTATGCAATATTGGAGGCTATGCAGTTCCACCATTACTAGTAGTCGGAGGAGTACTCAAAGCAATATCAATCAAGATGAAAGTAAACAACCCATCCTATCAAACAGGAGACATTGTTGGAGATTTTGTGGGAATGGGAGTAGGGGCAGTACTCCCCAAAAATCCAGCAGTGGGTGAAACAACAGATATACTAATTGATGGGATTTCTGAACTGCTTGAACCTGAAGATCCACAGGACCAAGTAAATAATGGAGAACCTTCTCAAAAGCCGGAAAATGAGAGCCGTAAAGAAGAAGAGCAAGGCAGTGAAAATAGTAATAATCGTGGAAGTGAGGAAGGAAAAAATAGGAATTCAAACCGTTGAGTCATATCGGATTTTGTAAAATTAATAGTGGGGGGCTTTAATGGGTTATCATGCTTTGGGCCTACTTATGTTACTAGCGGGGCTTATAGTATTAGTGCATAGCAAGCTGGTAGTGGCCTGGGTCAAAAGACTGTTCTTTAATGTAACTAATGATAAGGAGAGTAAAGCAACCGACAACACTCGGAAAGTATATGAAATTAATTCGATTGTGAGAGGTGTTCTTTTAATCATTTTGGGTATTTGGTTACTCAACAAATGATATTTGGACCTATAGCCGGGTAGGCCAGGCTTCAGCCCGGCAAAGGTAACTGAAAGGTGGAGGGTATAGACCTTCGCCTTTCTACTTACTGCCTGGGCAGATTAGACATAATGTAGCCCAATTATGCGCAGCAACTAATTTAACAAGTGCTCCCAGTTGGAGATTGTCTGAACCACAGATGGCCATGATTAAATGATGAACCTTGATCAGAACAGAACATTGTTTTACTTCTTTTGGTTCAAACTGGTTATCTGCATATTCGTTTTTTAAATTGCTTCATGCCGGCATGAACTTGTCAGCCTGTTCTTTTATCATGACGTATCTGTCTATCATGGGTATCTGTGGTTCAGACTATTTTGGCGCAAGGTATTATAATCCCAATATAGGGTGAATTTTAACGGTCGATCACCACAAATCTACAATATCATAAATATGATATTGCATAGTCCTTAATTGATCCAAAACATAGATTTTATCACCAATGATAGTGAGGTCTGTCAACCAATGGGACAAAGTAAAGATTTTTAGTAAGATGCCATTGCTATCGAAACACTCCAATGTGTAGTGATCAGATTCGGTTATGTCAGATTTTCCCCGGATATAGTAATCACTGCTGCCATCTTGAAATACCATGCCCATGCCGATGTTATCACTCTTTTCAGCAAACTTTTTTCGGGAAGCGGCCCAGATGCGTCCTTTATTATCAATGGCAATACCTTTTGAACCCGGTGTCCACAGCACTTTATTACGATACTTTGCAGGGAATTTTTTGGAGACCGGTCTGTCCATTCTAAATATAAATTTACCGTTTTTATCATACTTTTCAATTCTGTTCTGAAAGAGAAATGTTACATAGATGTTGTCATTATTATCTATTGTAAAAGAAAAACGGTAGGCACCTGAATATTTTTCATACTTTTCATCATATGTAATACTGCCAATCTCCTGTATCTTTTGCATATCTTCATCAAGCTTGAATAGTAAAGGAACAGTTCTATTTTTAAAATAGTTAATGTTTTCGGCTTTTCGATTACGGATAATCAACTCAGAAGAACTGAGATAATTACAATAGAAGAGGTTAGAGGGGCATCTTATGGACTGGAGATACTCGCCTTCCAGAGAGAAGAACTCCAGTCGCTGATTCCCTGAATTATTCACAATTACATCACCTTCAGGATTGATCATTATCTCATTGGGCGTCAAAAATTCAGCAGGCCCCTGACCGCGTCTGCCAAATGATCTGATAAAATTATAATCTTTATCGAATTGCTGAACACGGTGGTTTCCAGTATCCAGCACATAGATGGCCGAATCGTTCCCCGTAATACTAAATGGAATGTAGAACATATAATTTTCATCTTCATCGTCCATTGAGCCCAGTGTTCCCTTGTAGTGCAGTTGTAATTTATCAGAGTTGGCCAGCAGACCTTTCCCCTCATTATGGACAAACTTGATACCATTCTTAATTTCGATTTTTTGAGCTGTTAATTGAGTTGTCCAGCATAGTAAGCAAATTGTCGTTGCAATTAATGCTACTATTTTAATTGTCTTGTCTGCCTTTGTCATGATATCCCTTTCATTTTAGAAGTCACTATTTAAAACACACCATTCCATGATTTGTGACAGAAATTTTGAATTTGTTAATAATGTTTGTTTGTGTGTTTATGTAGATTTGATATTGTTACTATTCCACAACTTATCAATCGATGTGTTGATGTCGTTTCCAGGAATGGCAATGCTTTTTGGAAGGAACAAAGTTTCTACTCTGTCATCTTGAACTTGTTTCAGGATCTTGTTTTTAAAATTTTGCTGGTCAGCAGATCGTGATAGATGCTGCCTGAGATCCCGAAACAAGTTCGGGATGACAGGTGGTTTTTGGAAAGAGTGTTCATGCCAGTATGTGCTGGCTTCATTATGTTTTGCAATCGATCCCGATTTATTGCATTTTACCCCTCATTATTATACTGTTATCACAATTTTGATTCTTCTCTCTAGTTTTTTAACCATCTTTAATACAATTTAAAGTTTTTCAGTTTAAAATGATGATGTAAGGTATAAGGATGAATATCACGGAATCATATACCTATGTGTCCAGGCTGAATGGCAATTAGCTAAAATGAAGGAGAATACAAAGATGAAATTCATGAAATCGGTTGGAACTACTCTGGTAATTTGTTTGATTTTGTTACAGGGAACTGCAATGGCTTCAGACTGGACTCGTTGGCGCGGACCCAATGGCAATGGAATTGTGTATGATGCAAATTGGAATCCTAAAGCCATTGCGGGCAGCCCGCGAATTGCCTGGGAGACCAAGTTGGGTCTGGGCTACTCAGCAGTAGCAGTAAAAGGTTCACGGCTCTACGCCATTGGTAACCAGGAGATTATAAATGGGAATGATACATCGGGTACAGACATTATTTACTGTCTGGATTCGAAAGACGGTCATGAACTCTGGCGTTTTACCTATCCTTGTCGTACTGATGATGTATGGCCCGGGCCTACGGCATCTCCAGTCATTGATGGAGACCGGCTCTATACAATCAGCGATGACACCGGAGATCTCTACTGCTTGAATGCTCTTAACGGACATCTACTTTGGCACCGTAATGTAGTTGAGGATTTTGGCACAATTCCACCTTATGATGGAGTCGGATATTCAGGTTCACCTCTTATTGAAGGGGACTTGCTGCTTCTCAATCTAAACAAATCAGGCATTGCCTTTAATAAGATGAACGGCAATACTGTTTGGGCCAGTGAGCCGGCCCGCTGTTCTTTTTCTACACCGGTGATTTTTGAGCTGAACGGTAAACGAAAGATGGCGAATTTTGCTGGTAAGAAACTCTATATACAAGAAATTGCCACTGGCATAATCGAGAGTTCATATGGTTGGGAGACGTCTTGCAATGAGAATACGGCTGATCCTATAATTGACGGTGATCAGATTTTCATTGCATCAGCATACGGCAAGGGATGTATCTTGCTGAACATGAAGGATAATGCCCTGGAAAAAGTCTGGCAAAATATGGAGTTGCGTAATCAGTTTACCTGTAATGTCTATTTGGATGGTTACATTTACGGCATTGATGACGCACGCAGCCGCCGCAATCATCTGAAATGCATTGAGTACAAAACCGGCAAATTGATGTGGAGCCAACCCATGGAGTTTGGTTCGCTGATTATTGCAGATAAAAAATTAATTGTACTGGATGAAAAAGGTTCTCTCTTTGTTGCAGAAGCCAGCCCGGACTCATATAAGGAAATTGCAAAAGGAAAAATTCTCCTCAAATCTCCAGCAAAAGGTAAGGGCCGTAATAGTAAACACACTTATTGGTGGACAAATCCTGTGTTGGTGGACGGGTATCTTTATGTGCGTAGTGATAAAGGTGACCTGCTCTGTCTGGATGTCAGAAAGTAAATATTTTATAATTGGATAAACAGAATGTATAGAATAAAGGAATTTGAAATGGACTATCGCATTGATTTTGAAAGATTGGAATGGGAAATTCCTTTTGAGGGCGTGCGCCATAAATTCTTAGATCAAAACGGCACCCGCCTCAGGCTTGTAGAATATTCTGAGAATATGCCTCCGCACTGGTGTGAGAGGGGACATGTTGGAATTCTTCTTGAGGGGAGAATGGAAATTGAGTATGTGAGTGAGACTGTTCTCTATAAAAAAGGGGATGGTGTTCACATTCCGTCAGGAGAAGAACACAGGCACCGGGCTGTTATTTTGAGTGAGATCGCTTTATGTCTTTTTGTTGAAAACATAAATAATAAGGTAGTTACTCTCAATGAAGATTAGAATAGCAGTCTTTTGCTTATTTATATTATTTTTACAATGCAGTAAAGAGAAAGTGCCCAAGTCATACAGGCCCAATCACGCCCATGCTCTCTATCAGCAGTCTCTGGAAGCAGCGGGTCTGAATGAAACAGCTTTGGGCAGAGACTGGATTAAGGCCGCGAAAAACAGTCTGAAACAACCAGTTGAGATCAGTCTTCCCCATGAAGAGATCTTTTATATTGATTCTACCGATGTCTTCTCAGTAGGATATAAGTTCCATGGAAAGCAGGGCAGACATATTGAAATCGATCTGACTTTAGAGTGTGATCAGCATCCCCGAGTTTTTATGGACCTTTTTAGGATTCCCGTGGATTCCACCAGACAAGCGCGACGAACGGCCAGCGCTAATAAAGATGAAACGCACATTGAATTTGAACCGAGACGTAATAACATGTACGTCATCCGTATTCAGACTGAACTGCTCCGAGGGGGATTTTGTAGGATCGTGATCCGTGAAAAGCCCTCTCTGGCTTTTCCTGTTACGGGAAAGGATAGTACATCCATACTCAGTTTTTTTGGTGATCCCAGGGACGGGGGACGTAGAGAGCATCATGGAGTTGATGTTTTCGCATCGAGGCACACTCCCGTTATTGCACCGTCAAATGGTATCATTCATCGTGTGGGAGAGACCGATATCGGCGGCACTATTGTATGGCTCTGGGATAGCAGGCATGCTCTGTATCTTTATTTTGCTCATCTACAGGATTATAGAGTCAAAGAGAGAGATAGAGTTGTTAAAGGGCAGATCCTGGGCGCGGTGGGCAATTCGGGCAATGCCCGGACTACGCCTCCCCATCTCCATTTTGGTATTTACGTACCAGGTAAAGGGCCTGTGGACCCATGGCTTTATATTACGCAGACTGATACGCTCCCGGCTGCTCTATCAGCTGATAAAGAGCTGATAGGAAAGTGGGTCCGGTTAAAAGGTCGTCGTAACAATCTACCAATGAAGGTTCTTGCTGCAGCTGGGAATCAATATCGGATTAAAAATAATGACGGGTCGTGGGAATATATGAGAGCGAATAATGTGGCTCTGTCGGAGAAACCAGTATATAGTCAGACGTTATCAGTTGCTGCAACTCTATAAATTGTGGAGGTATGAAATGAGTGGTTTTATTGCATTTTAGATGATATAAACACATGGAAAGGGCAGCCAGCCACATGGGAGAATGCCCGCTGGACCGGCATACTCGAGAAGAGAGATAGTAACTGGGTGATTGTACAGCAGCATTTTTCTTTTGCGCATGAGTAGCTTGTATAATCAACAATGATTTTTAACTGCAAACTTGCTCATAAACAGCCTTTGCAATTTGTATGTCTTGAACGGCTACACCGGTGAGATCTGCTATTGTGATCTGTTGGTCATTCTGCCTGGCCTTCTTTCCGGAGGCAATGACATTACCCAATTCAATCACAGTATTTCGTTGAATCGTTCCGGCTTCAACGGCGCGGTATATCTCACCACGGGTCTTGCTCTGAGCTAGACTGTCAGATACAACAATATCGGCTTTGTGCAAAATAGCAGGATCAAGCTCAATTTTCTCAGATGTATCTGAACCCACGGCCGTAATATGTGTGCCTGGTCGGATATCATCGGCCCTAAGCAATGGCACTTTAGAGGGTGTAGTGGTGACAATGAGATTGCATTGAGCGGCAATGTCATATGGTTCGGTTACAAATGTTATGTTGTAGCCGGAGTTTTTAAAATGTGCCATATAGTCAGTCTGTTCACTCATTTCCCGTGTCCAGACCTTAACAATTTTACAACTAGTAATAGATTTAAGATAGTGAAGCTGCTGCCTTGCTTGAATACCTGCACCAATAATTCCTATTGCGGAGATGTAATCCGGTGCCAGATACTTGGCCGCTACTGCGCCGGCTGCGGCTGTACGTATATCTGTCAGATAACCATCATCCAGCAAAATGGCATCAAGTACGCCGGTTTTCTGAGAGAAGACCAGCATGAGCCCCTGGCTGGAAGGCAGATCAAGAACTGGATTATTGTAGAATCCGGAAGCGATTTTAATTACGTAATAATCATCATCCTTGATGTAACCATATTTGATATGTGCCTCACCCGGCGGATCCTCAAAGACAAGCTCTCCCACTGGCGGAACTACTACCTTCCCTTTTGAATATTGCTCAAATCCATCCTCAATAATTTTAATGAGATCTATCTGCGGCAGTACAGCCTTTATGGTTTCAAGCTCGATCAAGTTTTGCATTAGAATCTCCAATTTTACGGATGATTTCAGGATCAATTTTTCCACCGGAGATGATAAGGGCAACACCTTTCCCTTTCAGTTCATCACCAAGTTTTTTTACAGCTGCCACTGTCATTGCCGAACCACCTTCGGCAATGACATTTTCTTTCAAGTGGAGGTGTCGAAGTGCTGAGAATATTTCATCTTCATCCAGAATGACATATTTATCGACCAGGTCACGGCATATATTAAAGGTAATGGCATTGGGTTCTATACCGCCCGCAGTAGCATCAGACAGAGTGGGCAGACTGTGCATGCTTACAATATGTCCGGCTTTGACTGATTTGGCCATCACCGGTGAATTGGCAGGTTGACATCCTATGATCTGAATTGCCGGTTTAACCTGCTTCAGGAATGCAGCAATACCAGATATGAGTCCTCCGCCGCCAATTGGAATTATTACCACATCTAATCTATCTATTTGATCTAAAAGCTCAATGCCAATAGTACCCTGGCCGATGATAATGTCAATGTCATTATAGGGGCTGATGAATATGCTGTTATCGCTCTTAGCTGCAATTCTGGCCGCACTTTCAGTCTCTACACAATCATCGCCGCAACTGATTAGGGGAATACCGTATTTCTGAATAGCTTTGTGTTTGACAGAAGTGATACCAACAGGAATGAATAGTTCTCCGTTGAGCTGAAATTCGGATATGATATGAGCAAAGGCCGCGCCGTGGTTGCCTGTTGATGCAGCAATGAGCTTTCCGGATCGCTCAGACGTATTCAATGACAGTATCTTATTGGCGACGCCGCGAATCTTGAATGAACCCGATGTCTGCCTGTTTTCAAGCTTGAGAAAGATTTTAGCACCCGTGGCATCACTTAGTAACCTGGACAAAGGGCATGGTGTGGTTGTGATATGGGGGCTAATGCGCAGGGCGGCCTGATAAAAAGTCTCCGGATTGGGTATGTTGTATTGCTGAATAATCGGTACCATAATGTATTGCCGTTTTTTGTGTTTATTGCTGATGATAGTTTCAGGTAGATAAATTTATTTAATTTTGATTGATTTGTCAAGTGCCGGTTGGATTATTTTTTATTCGTTCTAAAATGTAGAATTAATCCTTGACATCGGCAATGTTATGCATTATCTTACAAACGTTATTCGTTCTAGAATGTAGAATAAATACCGGAGTAAATTATTATGACCGATCTCTCCAAGCAGGAAGAACAGATTTTATTAGCCGTTTGGCGTCTGGGTGAAGATGCCTATGGTGTACCAGTACGTCAGTATCTCAAGGAGATCACTGGCAAGAATATCTCTATTGGCGGCATCTATGTCCCCTTGGATCGTCTTGTCCGCAAAGGCTACCTCGAAGCGGAGCAGAGTGATCCACGGCCCGAGCGCGGCGGCATGAGCCGGCGCTACTATCGCCTTACCGGTGAAGGAATGAAGGTGTTAAAAGCGTCCCGTGAAGTGCATGAAAAGCTTTGGGATGGATTGGAGCGCATTGCATTGGACTCAAGCAGGAGCTGAGAATGTCACCCCGTAGTTATCGTGTACTCAGAATATTCTCGCACCTTATCCCCGAGGTTAATCGGGAGGCCATTCTGGGTGACTGGATTGAAGGTGCTTTGAATTGCCGGCAGCAACATGGCCTCTTTGCCATGGTGTGCTGGATGATATGGCAGTGCATCCGTTCCGGTCCCCGGGTTATACAAAATAAAGTATTATGGAGTCTCAGTATGTGGCAGAAACAATGGAAATTGTGGTGGAGGCATCAACGTCGTCAACCCTTATATGCATTTCTAATCTGGGCCAGTCTTGCTCTTGGTTTCTGGGTAGTAATGGCAATCACTCTGTTTATTCGTGATGAACTGTCATATGATCGCCATCACAGCAAGGCAGATCGCATTCATCGCATTACTATGTCTATTCAGATTACTGATGTATATCAGCCGCATTGGGCCCGGTGTGCGTTTGAAGGGATTCCCGCTCTGCCCGATGATATACCGGAAATTGAATCTCTTGTTCGTTTTTCCAGATTAAAAACCGGATTGATTGCCAATGAAAAGAAAATCTTCACTGAAAAATTATTTTTTGTTGATAAAAATGTATTTGAAGTCTTCAACTTTCCACTAATTCATGGAGATTCTGAAACTGCTTTAATCAAACCACGCAGCCTGGTATTGACACAAAAAGAGGCTTTCCGTCTTTTTAACCGTACTGATGTAGTTGGTGAAATAGTTGAAGTTATACCTGCAGGTGGAGCACCGAAACAATCCTACATGGTTACAGGTGTTCTGGAGAATCTGCCTGAACAAACTCATCTTAAATTTGACTATTTAATACCACGGCCGCTGATGTATTCGCCAGGATCCTGGGCATATACCTATGTACTGTTGAGGGAGGGTGCATCGCCTGAGTCCGTTGCGGAGAAGTTGCCGGAGTTTATCTCCCAACACACTGAAAGCAAGTCATACTCTCTCTATATCCAGCCAATGAATTCTATTCATCTGGATTCTAATCTTGATAGAGAACTTGAGGCTAATGGAAGTCGTGACTCTCTTGGTATATTCGCTATTATTGGCATGTTGGTAATGGCTCTGGCTTCTATGAATTTTATCAACCTATCTACAGCGAGGGCAGCAGGGAGGGCTAGGGAGATTGGTATGGCCAAGGTTTTAGGGGCACATCGTCACCAATTGATAAAAGCAGGACTTCAGGAGGCAATCTTCAATGCCGGTGTAGCTTATACATTGGCCTTCATCGCCCTTATTACAGCTTTGCCGTTTTTGAATAGTTTGACAGGTAAGTCTCTTGGCTTTAGTGATATCAATCATATTTACTTTTGGGCAGGCAGTTTATTCATAGTTGTGTTGGTTGGTGTTTTGGCAGGTTGCTATCCTGCAGTGTGGATTTCAGGGTTCAAACCAGTAGAAGCTCTACAGGGGAAACGCCGGTTGGGCAATGGACGTTTTCGCCGTATCCTTGTCATCTTTCAGTTCTCCATATCTCTTGGGTTGATCATCATTGCCGGTGTAATACGATTTCAATCGAGATACATATTAAATAACGGACTTGGAAGGCATACGGCCCCAAGTATTGCAGTGCCTAATCTGCCACAGCCAATTAGAACAAATTTTACAAGATTTGCCGAAAGGTTACGGGCTAATCTTGCTATTGATGCCGTTACCGGTTCTATGGAGAGGCCTTCAAGGGAGACTTTAGATGGAGGTTATGTAACGGCTGAAGGTGTGGAAATAGATCAGGAAAATCCTATTTTGATCTATGCTATGCCAGTTGATAATCAATTTTATTCTTTTTTTGATCTGGAACTGACGGCAGGACGCTTGCCGGAACCATCATTACCGGGCGAAGAAAAAATTGAGTATCTGCTGAATGAAGCAGCAGTAAAGACAATTGGTTGGGAATCACCTGAGGATGCAATTGGACGTCGATTTCAGTGGCGGCAGTCAGAGGATATACAGGAATCTGTAATCATTGGCGTTGTCAGGGATTTCCATTTTTCAACTTTGCGGAAAGAGATCAAGCCACTTACTTTTTTTCAGAAAAACTTCTGGCTGAACTGTCTGCTTGTACGCCCTTATCCGGGACATGAGGCAGAGGCCATAGAGGCCATAAGGAATATCTGGTCAGAATTTGCTCCTGACCATTCCTTTCAGTGGCAGTATGTTGATGATCTGTACCGTCAGCTTTACACTCCGGAGAGACGTCTGGCGCGCCTTATTGATACATTCGGAATATTGGCAGTCATTATAGGAGCATTGGGTCTGGCTGGTCTGGCCAGTCATGCCGCACGGCAGCGTCTGCGTGAAATGGCAATCAGGAAAATAATGGGAGCCCGTTCTCTTGGTATCATCAAGCTTTTTGCTCATGATGTTATCATTGCACTCATCTATGCTAACTGTATTGCATGGCCTATTGCCTGGTGGGCTTCCCGTAAGTGGCTGCAGAATTATGCGTACAGAGTAGATATTCCCATCTGGCTTTTCCCTCTTGCGGGTGTGCTGCTGTTTATAGTGGCAATAATAGCATCGGGTCAGCCGGTAGCCTCTGTGCTTCACCGCTCTCCGGTACAGACACTGAGATCAGAGTAATATGAATTGGCATCAACGCGAAATTCAGTCTCCCCGTCTGGCGCATCGTTTGCTCAAAACAATCCTTCACCATCAGGGAATGTACGCCGTTCTCGGGGATTTTGAAGAAGGATTCCGGGAGGTCGCCCATGAAAAAGGGATGATCCGTGCGCATTGCTGGTACTGGATGCTGCTGCTTCAATCGATCCTTCCGATTATTTATAATAATTTAGCTTGGAGTTTTGTGATGTGGACAAATTATGTTAAGGCGGCCTTGCGGAATATGCGGCGTCAAAAAACGTATGCGTTAATTAATATATTGGGACTGGCTATCGGCATGGCCTGTGCCATGATAATATTCCGGTGGGTGGCCCAGGAGCAGAGTTATGATCGTTTTCACGAGAAACATCAATCCATCTACCGTGTGGTCTGCAAGTGGAAACACGATGAATTGGCTTCAGCCAGTACGCCGGGCCGCCTGGCAGGGGCCGTGGAAGAGGAGATCCCGGAAGTGTTGCGTGGCGTGCGATACATGCCCGGTTCACGCGTCATATTCAAGCATGGCGACAAGGCTTTCTACGAGGATGGATTGGTCTCTTTCGATCCCGCTTGTTTCGACATGTTCAGTTTCGAATTCTTGAAGGGTGACCCCGCTCATGCGCTAACGGATAAAAGAGGATTGGTGTTGACCGAGTCCATGTCGAAGAAATATTTTGGCGATGAGGATCCCATTGGCAAGGACATGGTCTGGAACAACTGGCAGACCTACCATGTGACGGCGGTGATCAAGGATGTACCGCTTAACTCTCACATTCATTTTGACTTCATTGATTCCCATGCGCTGGGTGAACAGTTCTGGCAGGGGGGATACAGTTGGCAGAATTTTAATCAGACGACCTATGTGGAATTACATGAGGATGCGGATCCCGCTGCTGTCGCTCAAAAGATCACCGCGCTTTTTACACTGAATAAACCCAACCAGGCGCAATATATTGAAAAATTTATCCTGCAGCCTTTGACTGATATTCATCTCAACGCCGGGATTCGCAGTCGTTCTGCGCAGGTCACACCACGGAAGACCGTCCAGATTTTTGCTTCTATCGCCATACTCATCCTGATTATTGCCTGTATCAATTTTATGAATCTGGCCACAGCCCGGGCAGCCGGACGTGCCCGTGAAGTGGGCTTGCGCAAGGTGGTGGGCTCAGGGAGGTGGATGCTTATATTGCAATTCCTGGGTGAGGCCATGACCTATACGGCACTGGCATTGGGAGTGGCTGTATTTATCTTTTCCCAGCTCACCAAGATGTTCCAAACGGTTTTTGGATTTGAATTGCTACCCGTTACGATGAATGTTGGGTTGGGGTTATCCCTGCTTGGCATACTTCTAATTACCTCTTTTGCGGCGGGCAGTTATCCTGCATTTTATCTTTCGGCATTTAATCCGGTACAGGTTTTCAAGTCTCACTCTACCTGTATGGGAAAAGGCCTCAAACTGCGTCGTGTCCTGGTCATTGCTCAATTTGTGATTTCCATCTTCCTCATTATTATGACCCTGGGAATCGCCAGGCAATTGAATTTTATGCAGAATGCAACACCGGGATACAACGGGACGGATCTGGTCTATGTGCCGCTTAAAGAGGGCATTCGAACCAATTATCAGGTTGTCAAGCAGGCACTTCTGGAATCGCCACGAATCATAGCAGTCTCATCGAGAGACTGCATGCCCAATATGGCCATGAACAACAGCAGCCTCCATTGGGAAGGGAAGGCAGACGACCAAGTCATTTCTGTGCAATTGGCCTCGGTGGATTATGGTTACTTTCAAGCCATGGGCATGGATGTTCTCCAGGGCCGCTCCTTTTTAGAGGAAATTCCTACGGATGCGTCTGACGCCTTTGTCATTAATGAATCAGCTGCAGCGGTCATGAATTTGACTGATCCCATTGGGAAAGGTCTGAAATGGGGGGGCTCTTCGTCATCTCGTCGCATCATTGGTGTGGTGAAAAATGCACAGTTCAACTCGTTGCGAAATCAGACGTCTCCACGGATTTTTAGAGTTCTGAGCAACTATAACGACTCTGGTGTGGATCTTATGGGCGTGGTGATGATTCGCATCCAATCTGATGGGGCTGCCGGAGGGCGGCAAGCAGCCATTGCTTATATAAATGATATCTGGACTCAATTTAATACAGACTATCCGTTTGAGTGTCATTTTCTTGATGATGTCCTGGACCGTCAGTACTGGCAGGAGGCGATGACGGCCAAGCTAATGACTTTTTTCACCGTGCTGGCCTTGACTATATCTGCGTTGGGCCTCATTGGCCTCGCCGCCTTCAATGCGGAGATGCGGACCAAGGAGCTGGCTGTACGGAAAGTGCTGGGTGCTTCCATGGGTACATTGGTGAGGCTGCTCTCCGTGGAAACACTACATAACCTTCTTTGGGCCAACTTACTTGCCTGGCCCCTCGCGGCCTGGATGATGCAACGCTGGCTGCAGGGTTTTGCCACACGTATTGACTTTCCGTTGCTGTTTTTCCCGCTGGCGTTGCTGATAACTTTAATGATTGCTTTATTCGCTTCGGGTGCGCAAGCCGTACGTGCAGCCAGGCGGCAACCGGTGAAATCGCTTAGGAATGAGTAGCGGTATGTGGATGGTCTCCCCGGATATAGAACAGGAGAAAGATATTAAGATTAGCAACGAACAAGACGAACAATAGAGAAATAGCAATTAGGGTTGGAGACTAACGAGAACTGTGAGACAATAAAAAGTATATGCAAATATCAAAAGACAAATTCCAAATGCCAAAAGACAAATACCAAAAGACAAATTCCAAAAGACAAAAAAACATGTTTTGGTTCTATGCGTATGGATACGGCAATTCCAATAAATTGTTTTATTATGCATACAGGTATAATATGTATGTGGCGTATTAACCCTTGTAAGTCATTTTTTTCTTGATATTCTATGTCAAAAGATTTACGTTTATTCGATCGATCAATTATGAAAAAAAGAATTCATTTCAACATAGGGAGATGCATATGTGTGAGCATGATCACGAACATAATGGTGCTATTATATGGCAGGATTTAACAGTAGCAAATGCAGCCGGTATAAAGAATTTTTATGCAGATGTCATTGGTTGGAAACCCCGTACAGTAGAGATGGGCGGATATCTTGATTATGAGATGTTGTCACCGGGAAGTGGCGAGGTTGAGGCCGGTATATGTCATTCCAAGGGTGAGAATTCAAATCTTCCTCCTCAATGGCTTGTATATATTAAAGTAGAGAATGTAGAAGAGAGTGCAGAGAAATGTAAGAACCTGGGAGGTGAAGTAATTGATGGTCCCAGAAAATTGGGTGAAGGTACTTTTTGTGTGATTAAGGATCCTGCAGGTGCAGTAGCGGCTTTGTATCAGGATTAAGGTTTAATGAGTCATTAATGAATATAAAATATCCAAATTGAAAAAAATAATACGCGATTACATTGGATTGACAGCCCTGTGTATGCTATTGATGTCGCCATTGGTATATGCAGCTGACCGCTCCTCAACGGATAAGTGGACCACATACTACTGGCCCATGGCAGCAGGCCTTCCGCACTCCCGTGTAAATGATCTGGCCCTGGGTGTAGACGGGCTTCTCTGGATTGCCACATCGAATGGCCTTGTTCAATTTGATGGTAAGAATTTTAAGAGCTTTAATACACATAATGTTGAGGCTATTCCGCAAAATCATTTTCTATCTGTTCACACTACATCCGATGGTAAAATTGTGGCTGGAATGGATGGGCAGGGAATTCTCATTTTTGATGGTCAAATATGGAGACATATCGGGACTACCCGGGATTTGGTTGACGGACATGTGAGATCAATAACTTCAGACCTTGATGGAAACCTTTGGTTTGGGACCGATTATGGAGTGTATTCGATACAGGGTGGACAGCTACGTCATTTTACAGTGGACAACGGACTACCGGGTAATATAGTCAATGGCATAGCTATGGATGTGGACGGCCGTATCTGGGCAGGAACATTACAGGGTGGTCTGGCTGTTTATACTTCTGATGGATTTATCCCTGTTGGATCGGATATAGGCGGTGTATTGAGCCTTCGCCGAATGGGTTCAAGTTTGTGGGTGGGGTCATTCAGGGGAGCATTCACCATCCCGGCAGGATGTGTAAATCCGGTCTTAATCAACCTGCCATTTTATACAGCTGTTACTACATTTCTTGGCCGTGACGGTTCCGGTGTCTGGGCAGGAACACCTTCAGCCGGACTGTTGTATTTGCAAGCCTCCTCCGGCACAAAGTGGATTAAGCCGCGTTTCCCTGAGGATGAAATCATCAGATGTCTATTGCCAATTGATAAAGAGCGTATCTGGGTAGGTGGTGAGAATGGACTGTATCTTCTCACTCAATCTATTGTTGATGTTATAACGCAAGGGAAAGGCCTGCCTGGAAATAATATCACGGCTATAACAAAAGGCAGTACCGGTGAACTTTGGATTGCTACGCAGCAGGGCAGGTTTGCAGTCTCAGATATCAACGGCGTAAGACCTATTGATATACAAGATGATGTGAAATCCGGTATTCCCGTTGTTGCCATGGTATCTAATTCAACACGAGAGACATGGGCCGCTTTGCAGGATGGGCGACTTTTTTATAATCAACATAGTAGTTTTCAATTAGTCCCAGGCTGCGATATATTGATCAGGAACGGTGTCACTGTACTTGCCTCATCGACTGCTCATGAGTTGTGGATAGGAAGCAGGAGGGGACTATATTACTGGCATGATGGTCGTGTAGATCTATGCGGATCTGCAGAAACTGTAATACATGATTTGGCCTGGGATGCCGCCGGACGCCTGATTGTCGGCACGTCTGATGGTATTTTCAGGATTGCTGAACAGCAATGGGAGGAAATCAGCAGTACATGCGGTCTTGATATTTCAGCACTTCATGTGGATTCAGAAGACATTATTTGGGTGGCGGTGAGAGAACGCGGAATCATTAGTATTGTGCAGGATGAGCTGCGCCCATTACATCCTGACATTGTTGAGCCTTTAGGGGAGATTTATGATCTGGTCTCCGATGAGCGTGAACAGCTATGGCTGGCTACTTCATTGGGCTTGCGGTGCCTGCCAAAATATAATACTAATCTACGTTTATCCGGTATGGTTGATGCATATGATGGCCTGCCGGGTAATATCAGCGCAGGAGAGAGTACATCTATATTGAGCAGGCTTGCTGATGGGCGCATTGCTGTTGCTACAACACATGGGGTTGCGCTTGTAGATCCACTGGATTTTAAGGCCTTTGAAACTCCTGATAATCCCAAGATTAAAGGTTTGTATAGAGAAGACAGATTGGCCGAAGGTGATGTGATCCACCGGGAAGGTCAATCGGAATTGATGTTTCATATAATAAGTGTTTCGGTCTATGGTGGGATAAGAGCGCGTTACAAGTATCGTGTTGAAGGACTGGACAGCCTTTGGATAGTAGGGGATAATTCGTATATCTCCATTCCTGTCTATAATATGGAATCAGGGTATTATCGTTTTGCGGTTCAGATTGTAGATGCCCGGGGCATCCCCTCAAAAACCACATATTTTAATTTTTCAATCAAGGGGAAGGAGACTCTCAGAATTTGGGTGTTGCTTATTCTGATCGTTATAACCGGTGCAGTATATTATTTTTATAAAAATCGTTCAAAACAGACTCAGAAGGCCGCTCCTGCGAAATACAAAACATCAGCACTGGATTCCGGGAGAGCCGAAGTTGGCAAAGAGTGCCTTGAGCTACTCATGAAACAGAAACACATATATTTGGATCCTGATCTTTCATTAAAGGTGCTGGCACAGAAATGCCGCCTTCATCCTAATCATCTCTCTCGAATTATAAATGAACACTATGGTATGAGCTATAATGACTATATAAACAGAAAGCGTATAGAAAAAGCAACGTCGTTATTAAATGAACGTAATCAAACTTTATCCATTCAAGAGATCATGGAATCTGCAGGATTTTATTCGAAATCAGTGTTCAACACGGCATTCAAGAAATGGACCGGGGAGACACCATCTCAATACAGACGGTCCCATTCAGCATAAATAAAGTGCAGATTTACATTGTTTGACCTCAATGTGTTCTATATTGTAATTCCGCACCAACTTTTTATCAATCAGCCCGTAACTTTTCACAAAGGCAAAAACAAAATCAGTGTTTTTGACATATTAATCAGCGGGAGGAAAATAAAATGAAAAGACATATGATAGTAGTTCTGTTGTTGACCTGTATCGGCGGACTTATGGCACAGAGTGAACGTACAATTGAGAAATCATTCAAAGCTGTCTCAAAGATCCGTATTAAAACCGTAAGTGGAGATGTTGAGGTTATTAAGAGTAGCAATGATAAAATTAATGTTACAGTCCGTTATGAAGTAGAACCCGAAGGTGCTTTTGAAGCCCGTTTTGATGACAATGGTCGTGATTTACGACTAAGTGAACATTGGTCCGGCAGATCTTCCCGTGGTTATGTACGCTGGACTGTGGAAGTTCCCCAAAATACAGAAATTCGATTTTCTACGGCTTCAGGTGATTTTGCTGCCGACGGATTAGAGATGGAACTGGATGCAAGTACTGCCTCAGGTGATATCGAGCTGACCGGTTGCAAAGGTAAGTTTAATGCTTCAACGGCATCAGGTGAAATTGATATTGATGATGTAGCAGGTGAAATGGATCTTTCCACTGCCTCGGGTAACATTGAAGTTAATGGGGGCAATGGAGAGCTGGAGGCCTCAACAGCATCCGGGAGCATTCGTATTGATGATTCCAAAGGCAGTTTTGACTGTTCCGCTGCCAGTGGTGATATTGATGCCAACGATTTAACTTTTGAAGATATTGCTGATTTTTCCGTAGCATCCGGTGATGTTAAGGTCAAATTGAGTGCACCTTTAAAGCATGATATTGAATTGACTACTGCTTCCGGAAGTGTCACTCTGGATTTTAATGGTCAGACTATAAAGGGATATTTTGAACTTACAGCCAGAGAAGACCGTGGCCGGATTCGTGCACCGTTTGACTTTGATAAAGAAGATACTTTTGAACGTTATGATAAACAATATATACGAAAATCAATATCCATTTCCGGCAGTGAACCTCGTATTATCCTAAGTACTGCCACCGGTCGTGCGAGCATTTTACGCTAAGATTTATGGAGGATGTTATGAAAATTCCAAGAATATTAACTGTTGCTCTTTTATTGTTGATAGTAGCTTTACCTTTATTTGCCCAAAAAGTAGAGGTACTAGAGAAGAGTTTTAAAAAAGTTGATGATCTTAAAATTGATCTGATTCTGGGTGATTGCCGGATTGAGAAGAGCAAGGATTCTCAGATTCATATCCGCCTTGAATATACTTATGATGATGATGATTTTGAAGCAAGATTCCGCGAACGCCGGCATCGTTTGATTGTTGAGGAGAAATTTATTGGACGGAATCCACGAGGTTATTCCAACTGGATGATTCAAGTGCCCAATGATGTCGAGGTTAATTACCATTCCGCTACCGGGGACATTGAAATCGTCGGATTGGATATTGAGATCAGGGTTGAGACCGGCACAGGAGAGATTGAACTTATGGATTGTTCAGGTGATTTTGATATTCATTCCGGTACTGGCAGTCTGGATGTGCATAATTGCAAGGGTAGTTTTGATCTGCATTCAGGGACGGGGGAGGTCATCATCGAATCTTGCAAGGGCAATTTTAATGCACAAAGCGGTACCGGTGATGTGGAAGTGAAGGATGTAGAAATTGAGTATGAAGCTGAATTCAGTTCAGGTACCGGTGATGCAGAAGTTACAGGTGTAAAAGGTAGTGATTTTGACCTGAGAATTGAATCCGGTACAGGTGATGCTGTCCTGGATATGGGCGGGCAGCCTCTTAAAGGTCATTTTAAATTAAGCTGTCTCAAGAGGCACGGACGTATCAGATCATCATTTAAGTTTGATGATGAACGTACAGTAGGCCGTGGAGATGAGGCCGAATTGGTAAAAATATTGACGCGGGGAAGCCGCTCTACACAGTACAGTATATCTACCGGAACAGGCAGGGCTGTACTTAAGAAATAGTATTTATATTGTATGAAATTGTAATGGCCTGCTATAGTAGCAGGCCATTTTTTTATTCGTTTTTCTATTACACGTTCTTGCTTTTACTTTAGTAATTTTAGTTCCTTATCTTGTCTATATATCACTCATACTTTATTGTATCTGCAGGATTTGTCTGCGCTGCATTAAATGTTTTGAAACTAACTGTTATTACTGCAATAAACAGACTAATCAGCGTAGCGGAAAAAAATATAAATATTTCAATATCAGTTCTGTAGGCAAAGTTCTGCAGCCACTTGTTCATAGCAAAGTATGCAATAGGGATTGCTATAACATTTGCTGTAATAATCCATTTGATAAAATCTTTGGAAAGAAGCATTACTATACCAACAACCGAAGCACCAAGTACTTTCCGGATACCAATTTCTTTAGTGCGCTGTTCTGCGGTATATGATATCAGGCCGAACAAGCCCAGGCATGAAATTATAATTGCGATAAATGTAAAATAGCTGAATATCTGTCCCAGTTTTTGTTCGGATTTATAGATACTATTAACTTTATCATCCAGAAATGAGTAATTGAATGGGTAGTCAGGAGAGAACTCTTTAAACTTTTTCCCAATAAATGCCATGCTTTCGGCAATATTATCAGAACTAATCTTTATGGCCCAGTCACCGGATGGCCAGTTATTGAGCATTAATGCCATAGGTTTTACTTTTAAACGAAGTGAAGTGTTATGGAAATCTTTTATCACTCCAATTACAATGCCGTCTCTGAGTTGAAGACTGTACTTCTTTCCAATGGGATTTTTCCAACCACTAAGTTTAGCAGCTGACTCATTGAGGATAAATGCCTGCGAAGCGTCAGTTGAATAGGTCTTTGAGAAATTTCTGCCTTCAATCAATTCAAGATTAAAAAAGTCCAGAAAGTTATAATTTACAAAACCACTGAATGTCAAGGGGGGAGTCTCTCCTTCAGCAAGTTTTTGTCCCTCCCATACTGCATTATCCTGTGAATTGATAGTAATTGGAAGTTGGCCATTGACATAGACATCCAATATCCCGGGATTAAGATTTAATTCATTTATCAACGGTTCAAAGTTATTTTTTAATTTGCTGTCATATATGCGGCCGGTTATGATATGATCCTTTATATATCCCAGCTTGCTGTTTTTAATAAAATCCAACTGGCGATAGACTGTTAATGAGCAAATGAGTAGGACAATAGAAATAATAAACTGACTGATAACAAGTGAATTGCGTAAAGTGGAATGATGTTTATTGCCGGAACCGGGTGAAATTGTTCCTTTAACTATATTTGCCGGTTTTAATGCCGACATATAAAACGCCGGATAACTGCCGGAAATAAGGCCAACAATTAATGCAAAACAGGCCAAAGAGATGAAGATTATATGATCATCTAAAATATTGTATTCAAGATTCCTATCAATGAAAGTTCCGAATGAAGGTAGTAATAATTTAGCGAGTATTATCGCAATATAAAGTGCCGTTATTGTATAGATCATTGATTCGCCCAGGAACTGCCGGATAATATTGTGCCTGCCCGCACCAACAACTTTTCTTATTCCTATCTCTTTAAAACGGCCTGATGCCCGCGCAGTAGCAAGGTTCATATAATTTAAACATGCAATTAGCATAATAAAAAATGCAATTGCTGAAAACAGATAGACATACCGTATATCGCTGTTTGCTTCAATTTCAAAATTGATATTGCTGTGCAGGTGTATACTTGTCAGCGACTGCAAATGGTACTCGTCTTTTGAGCCTTTACGCAAGGTTTTTTTAATCACACCCGGGAATTTCTTTTCAAGATCATCAGGATTATATTTGTCAGGCAGCTGGATATATGTATTCCATGAATTAGGCCCTGACTCTTCAATACGCCCTTTTCCGCCGGGTCGAATAGTGTAGAGAGAATTAAATGAAGCCAGAATGTCAAATGTAAAATGTGAGTTTTCAGGGCAGTTTTGTAGTACTCCGGTAATCTGGAAATTATGTTTACGGTCAAGATTGATTGTCTTGCCCACCGGATCTTCATCTTTAAAATACTTTTCAGCGAATCTTTGGGAAATCAGCATTGCAAACGGGTCAGTTACAACCGTTTCAGGGTCACCTGAAATCAGAGGAAAAGAAAATATCTTAAGAAACTCAGGATCTATAAAAAATATTGATCTCTCTGTAGTAAGAACGTTGTCCCTGTATAAGTGACCTTCCTTTTTGTATGCTCTGGTGGAGCTAATTATTTCCGGATACTCTTCCATCAAAGTAGCTTTTAAACTGCCGGGTGCACTATTAAACCATTCATTATCCATATAGTTATTTCCGGGCATTTTCATAACAACACGGTAGATGTTATCTGAATTTTTATGGTATTTATCGTAACTGAATTCATATTTTACATACAGAAGTATCAGGATACAGCATGTCAAACCAACTGCAAGACCGGCTATATTAATAAATGAATATCCCTTATGCTTCATTAAGTGCCGCCATATAATCTTTAAATAACTTTTGAACATGATGAATCTACAGAAAATAGCTTTAAAAATAATTGCTTTTATGGATATGCCTATCTGCTTCAGATACCAGCGGTCGGCTGCCGCACGTCCCTGCTCGTCCAATAATATGCGGTAGAGTTCTTCATAGTCACCAATTCCAGATGTTCCTATGTGAGTGGGTATGAGATTCCTGAGTATCCATGAGGCCAGAGGGCTGGGTCTGTAATTGTCTTTTTTCATGACAGGGTGTCCAGAGCTTCTTCAGTCAACCCACTCCACATCATCGTTTCTATTTGTTTAACTTCTTTCAGAGCTTTATAACCTTCAGGTGTGATCTGATAATAGCGTTTGCTTTTTCCTCCTCTTTCAGGAGTAGGATTTCCCAGGTAGGAGGTTATATAACCTTTTTCTTCCAGTCTGCCCAGGGGGCGGTAAACATCACTTAAAGACCAGTTCTTGCCTGTGTATTTTTTGGCTTCGCTTAATAATGGTACACAGTAGGCTTCGGTTTTCAGGCGCCATATAGCCAAAAGAAGCAGTTCTTCAGCTCTTGAGAGTATTTTCATTGCACATTCCTCTTTGTTTTTATGGGGATTCTTATGGTATTACTGTTAAAGTAAGAAAAAGTTTCATATTTTATTTACTTTAGCAGTAAAATAGATTTTTAGACTCTATATTGATTTGAGTGAGTATGTCAAGAAAGCAAGAGCTTGACAGGATTAATTTTTATTGTAATTTCACATCCAGTGTATTATTTTTAAATATGGAATCCAATTATCGGAGAATGTATGAGTATATTATCTGGCCTCATGGGTAATGCTTCTGAGATAGAAGTTGATGCCATTGAAGCTGAATTTAACAAGTTCATGATTGCCGGTGAGTATATTGAAAAAGCCTTCAAGGTCTATCGGGATGTGATGATATTTACGAATCGCAGGTTGATATTAGCAGATAAGCAAGGGCTGAGCGGTAAAAAACTTGATCTGCACTCACTGCCATACCGCAGCATTACACAATATGCAACAGAATCTACCGGACGTTTTGATGCAGATGCAGTGCTGAAGGTTTGGATTCTGGGACAATCGGATCCTTTTATATTTGAATTCAAACGCGGCTCCAAATTACCGGATGTGCAGTTGATTTTGGCCGAGCATGTTCTATCATTTACTTAACTCTAAGGGGATGCAGTGGTGCTAATTCAATGGATTGATACTATGCCCCTTTCTTCATAGAAATAGGATTGTATTAATGAAAATTGATCGTCTTTTGGCCATGACAGTCTATATGATAAACCGGGAAAAAGTGACAGCTCCGGAACTTGCTGAACACTTTGAAGTGTCTGTTCGGACAATACAGCGTGATATTGAGACTCTGTCGGCTGCTGGCATCCCTGTGATGTCCATGCCAGGTTATGGCGGCGGCTATGGTATTATGAAGCATTATAAGTTTGACCGTCAACTTGTAGATTCAAACGATCTTTTTTTTATTCTCACCAGCCTGGAGAATATTGCCGGGGCATTGAAGAATAAGAATGTTGAGAGTACTCTGGAAAAAATTCGTTCTCTGGTTCAATCAACCCAGGCCAAAGAGATTGATATCCGTCGTGAGGCTTTGCATATTGATTTCAGTGCCATGAAGCTTGGTCGTGTATCTGATTTGTATTATTCTCTGGAGGAGGCGATACAAAGGCACGCACCTATTCAATTTCAGTATACAGATGGCAGTACCAAACGGACTCAGCGCGTAGTTGAGCCCATGACCCTGGTTTTTCAGTGGACAGCATGGTATTTATACGGCTGGTGTCGCCTACGTGAAGATTATCGTTTATTCAGGCTTTCCCGCTTTGAAGAGATCAAAATTCTTGATGAGCGATTTGAGCGGCGTGAACAGAGTTTTGAGCAAAGTGTGGCCGTGGAACGCCTTACACAATCCGACATCCCTCCGGTGCTGATGCGTTTTCATCCTTCAATGGGTGTACATGTTAAAGATCAGTTTTTCGGGGCAGAGATTAAAGTTGACGATGAAGGTTATCTATTAGTTAAACTCGCTTTCCCTGAAAGCGGCTGGTTATACGGTATGCTTCTCTCATATGGTGAATATGTTGAAGTACTTGAGCCTGTGCACTTGAGAGAGATTCTTAAAAGCTCTGCCAGCAGGATTGTTGACATTTACAGTAAACATCCCACATAATATTATACTATTTTGACCCGATTCATGAATTGCGGCGTTTTCTCTTGATTCAGTACACTATATTTATTGCAGATCTTATATGTGCCGGATGAATAATGTCAATCGGTGACACAGATGAAATGCATTGTAATGAATAGGAGGGAGTGTGTTTAAGAGTATAAGGTTATTCAGTATACTGGTTCTGTTCTGTATGGCAGGATTAGTTTATACACAGACTATCCATGATGTCGCCATGAAAGGACAGCTTGATTCTGTAAAAATTTACCTGGCTAAAGACTCTGCATTATTAGAGGCGAGTACTACAGGTGGAGAGAGACCTTTGCATATGGCTGCTTATGCCGGTCAGACAGATGTTATGGAATATCTTCTGGATCAAGGTGCTGATGTAGATGCCTGCACGGATTATCAATATACACCGTTGCATTATACTGCTTTTAGCGGAAATGTGAATGCTGCAAACATGCTATTAGACCATGGTGCGGATGTGGACAGCCGTCATATAGAGAAGAGCACAGCTCTGCATTTGGCAGCACAACAGGGAAAAATGGAGATATTAAAGTGTCTTATGGAGCATGGTGCAGATGTAAATGCTGTGGATTTTTATGGATATACGGCATTGGATATGGCAGTTGATTTTGCCAGAGTAGAATCAATAAAATATCTGGAAGATCATGAAGGGCGACTGACTCCTATACCAGATGTGGATATAAAACCTTTAGGCGATCAACTTTATCGACTTGATTTCCCATGGGGGCAAAGTACAAATATAATTGTCCAGACAGGGAGTGATGGCCTTTTACTTGTTGATTCCGGTTTCTCTAAAAGAATAAATGACAAATTAAGTGACATCATTGCAGGTTTGGGAGAAGGGGATGTGGAGTGGATTATCAATACTCACCATCACTGGGATCATATTTCCGGGAATGCCATTGCAAGGGATCCTTCCGGAATAATAAAGTTAGCAAACCTGGATAGTCTCACTGAGACCGGAATGTTTAAAAAAGTTGATTTGAAATCATCATTTTTTAAAAAATGCTATCAGTTTAAATTCAATGGCCAGACAATACAGATTATTCCCTTTCCCGGTATTCATACTAATGCAGACATGTTGATCTACTTCCCTCAAGTTGCTACGGTTCATATGGGTGATTTGCTTATCTCTGAAAGTTTCCCTTCAGTGAGGAACAGAGTAGACGACTATCTTGATTTCTTGCTTAATGCTATGAAGTTTTTCCCCCGCAACACTATTTTTGTCTGCGGCCATGGCCGGGAGTGTACGTGGGATGATGTCAGGGATTATCATGCTATGTTGACGGAGAGTGCCAGGATCATAAGGGCAGAACGTAAAAAGGGGCGCACGCACAAAGATATTCAGAGAGAAAAATGTCTGGCTCAATTTGCAAAATGGAATAATTTTATACCCATATTGAATTCAGACTATTGGCTTAATGCTGTATACAATACAGATTTGGCCGGTCAATCGAAATAAAATAAAAAAAATTTGTAAAGTTCAAACAAACCTGACACACTGTTGTCAGGTTTTGTGTTTTAGATTGTTCGTGTCAATACATAAATAACCAAAGGAGAACGACATGGACAAGTTTTGTTATTCGTGCGGCGCACCATTGGGTGTTCCTGAATTTCAGGGTAAGGCGGAGAATTACTGTATTCATTGTACTGATGCCGAAGGGACATTGAAGAGCCGGGAGGAAATTCATCAAGGCGTTACAGGCTATTTGATGAGCTGGCAGACGGATATTGACCAGCCTACCGCCAGCAAACGTGCTGAACATTATATGAAAGCCATGCCGGCCTGGGCTGATTAGATTAAATGTATCATGGAGTCCCTGTGATAGTGCAGGGACTCTGCTCTGTATTTATTAATAATGTGAGGTCACGTGAAAATGAAGTATATATGCTCCTTAATTGTAGTAAAAAATATAAAAAAAGCCCGCACTTTTTATGAACAGATACTAGGCCAGACAGTAAAATTTGATTTTGGTGAAAATGTAACCTTTGAAGGTAGTTTTGCAATTCATCAACAGGCACACTATCAGGGGCTTTTAAATACTGATAAAGAGACCCCTGTATCCAGTGGTGCTCATGATCATGAACTATATTTTGAGACAGATGTTTTTGATGAATCCATGAAGATACTGGAGAGCCATGGAGTAGAGTATGTGCACGGTGCGACAGTACAGCCATGGGGGCAAAGGGTTGTAAGGTTTTATGATCCGGACAAACATATTGTTGAAATAGGCGAGACTATGGAAACTGTAATCATCCGTCTCAGCAAACAAGGTTTTTCCCAGCAGGAGATTATTCAAAAGACAATGATGCCTGAACCATTCGTGAAAATTACAATTGAAAAATTATAAATTCTGTTATTAAAATTAATTAAGGAGATTGAAATGAACAAATCAAAACGTATTATCATTGCAACTTTATCCGGTCTGCTCTTTGGTTTTATCTGTTTTCTACTGGCCTCAAGTGGGCCTGAAAAATTGCCCATGCCAGTGGCTTTGCAGATAATTGCCAGTCGGACTCTTATTGGATTTGCTATTGGCATCAGTTGTTTGAGAATGAAGCATTGGTCTATTCATGGTTTATGTATGGGAATGATCTTCAGTGTTCCACTGGCATTCAGCGGCCTAATGGCACCTGAGACGGTGGAATTCAGTCGTAGTGCTATGCTGATATGGACAATTATTTTTGGTATGGTGTACGGGCTGCTGACAGAGCTAATCACATCGGTGCTGTTTAAGGCAAAGGTAGAATAGTAAATTAGCCCCCGGGGTGTCAGTGCTGCTCTTTCACTGATTCCCCGGGGGCAATGTATCTCCCGCTGGACTGATGAATCTTTTAGCGGTCCCAATAAATGATGAATATCCAATGTCCAATAACGAATATCCAATATCGAAGTAAGAACTCCTTGGAAATTCGAAATTCGGTGTTCTTCTGTTCAATATTCGTTCTGGTAAATTTCAATGCTTTATAATGAACCCAAAAGAAAAAGCATTTGCCAGCGGAATACACGGAGCCTCCCAGCCTGCCCTACATATATAAAAAAGAGCAGGACAGGATTACAGGATTAACAGGATGAAAAAATAATCAGTTCAGAGTTTTAAAATAGCTCTATGTTGATTTGAGTGTGTAAATACTGAATTTTACCACAGATAGAAATGGAAAATTAAAGAAGAACACTCGCACAAAGTACACAGAGCACACGGAGCCTCCCAGCCCGGCTCTACGATATAAAAAAAAGAGTGGGACAGGATTAACAGGATGACAATGTATGTCATGTTCACTCAGTACAAAGTTTTAAAATCCTGTCGATCCTGTTAATCCTGTCAAAAAAAGAGCTCTTGCGGATGATGTGTTATACACACTCAAGAATGTCATCTCCCGTACAGAACCGGGACTCAGCTCGAAATCTTTTATCGGGAAAAGGTGTGGATGATTGGTGAATGGGGCCCTGCGGAGCAGAATCTTTAGAGCGGAAAAGTATATATGATAACCTATTACGTATATATTGCTAAAGGTGACGAAGATTTGATGGATTTCAACAGATTGAGTTGTTTTTTGATAAAAATAGCATACTCCGGAAACAGATGTCTCCGGAGTATGCTGGTAGATGATTGTTTTTATATTTACCAGGTTCGGCCGTTCTCTGATGAGGAGCTTATTATCTCATTGTACAATGTCTCATCCATGTATTGAGGCACATAAACAATACCTTGTCGCTGAAGATTCCGGACGAATGCCCTTAAATGGTTTCCGGAACCGCGTAGTAAATTTTCATACACAAATTGAATATCAGCGTTGTCGACCACCGTATCCAGTTGTTCTTTCAAATCCAGTATGTCAATTTCTTCAATGACAGCCCCAACTTGAAGTGCCTCGATGATGCTTTGTCCACCGGTTTCAACAAGAGTAGAATATAGAGAGGCCAGGGTTGAATTGTTAAATTCACCGGGAATGTCCTGTCCCACGGGGTCGGTCAATTCATACCGGTCCAGCAACGTTTTGATTGTATTGGTGTGTGTCGATTCACTAGCGGAAATATTGGAGAAGATACGCTGTCCCCATTGCGTATAGAGCGTGGCATAAACATCACGCGCCAATTTTTCTTCTTCACGCATGAAGATTAAACCGTTTGCCTCTTCATCACTAACTGGCTCAACAGGGAAATCTTCAATACTTAAGATATCCATTGTAATACTGTCAGAGGTCGTTGAAGCAACGGGATTAACATCCTCGGAACAACTACTTAAAAGCAGTGGAGCTGTCAGAGCTATAAGTAGAAGCAGTACGGGTTTAATTGATGTTTTCATTTTACTGTCTCCTTAAAAGTTAAATTTCATTTTCAGTCAGGTCTTAAAGCAAAGGCTGTGCCGAAATCGGTGGGGTCAATAAAATCAAAGAGTTAGCAGCTTTATTATGCTGAATACTAACTAATATACATTAATGAATTCGCGATTTATGTCGAGTTCTTAAGGAGCAATTCGACTTTTTCGTCGAAAAATATGGAGGTGTTATGAAAGAGATTATCGCTGATGAAACACTGGTTGCCTTTTGCGGGCTTTACTGTGGTGCGTGCAAAGCCTATAAAAAAGGTAAATGTCCCGGATGTCGGGAGACGGAGAAAAAGGATTGGTGTAAGATCCGCAAGTGCAATGTGGATCACAGTTACGCCAGTTGTGCGGATTGCGTTGATTTTGAGGATCCCGCAGCATGCAGGAAGCTGAATCGGTTTTGGTTCAAGTTTTTTTCTATTTTTGTAGGCTATGACATGCCAGGTGGAGTGAGATTGCTTAAGGAGATTGGGCCTTTGGCTTATGCAGAGCAGTTAGCCGGGGCGAAGAGTATGTGGGTGAAGAGGCGGTGAAAAAAAGGGCTCTTGTGGATGATGTCTTGTACACCCTTTTAAATTAGCCCCCGGGGTGTCAGTGATGCTCTTTCACTGATTCCCCGGGGGCAATGTATATCCACTGGACTGATTAATCTTTTACCGGTCCTTATAAATGATGAATATCCAATGTCCACATAGCCAATGTCGAATGTCGTAGTAAGAACTCCTTGGAAATTCGACATTTGGTGTTCTGCTGGTGGAAATTCGTTCTATTAAATTTCAATTAAAGATCACCGGAACCCAATATCCTTGGGGCTGGCAGGGCGGCTCCGTGGTCTTCATGACCTGGCGAGTGCTCTTTACTAAACACCTGTCTATGCAAAGGAGTCCGTTCCTTCAGGACGATTGCGGTAAATCTCCTCAAGGCTCAGCAGGAACTGTCCAATAATCACGCAACCATAAGGACAGGGATGAGACATGAGCCTCACTCTACTCAAATTGGGTGGCAATCATATAGGCTTGCTATACGTTGGCAGTCTTGATTTTGGGACTTCTGCGCTTCAATAGCAAATTTATAAAACCGACATAGCTGATTATAAATATAAGATGGGGAAGTGATTCACCTTGCCAACCCCAGATAAATTTACTGATGTGTCCGGTTATAAAGAGAAAGAATTCAATGGTTTTGCTCAAAATCGGGAGGGTCAGCAGTATGATCAATCCATTCTTAAGAAATGGGCCTGGTTTGGCAATGCGAAGCCCCATCCATTGTTGAAGTGACCTGGAGAATATGAGAAACGGAGTAGTAATGACCATAATTGAGTAGAGAGCCAGAGCGATATAGAATATGATTTCAAGAATGGCTACATGTGCCTTGCCGTTGAGTAGAAAAGTGAATCTTGTAAGATCTGTAGTAAAGAGATAGATGATTTGAAATGTCAAATAGCCGCCAAGAATCCAGACCAGTCTGTTGAGCCAAACTTTGCGGTAATTTGTGGTCATAAACGCTTCAGCCAGATTGTCTTTGTTGCCAATACGATTATAAGCCAGGATGAATGAGTCTTCATCCGATAGTCCTTTGTCCTTGTATTCCTCAATTGTTGAGAGTAGATGGGTCTCAAGCTCAGCAATATCAGTAGTAGTGAAAGAGCCACAGGCTAAATAGTCAACCCGCCAGGCTTCAATTTTTTTTTCTAGGTTAAACATTGAGTTATCCTCCACAATTTGTTTAATGTTTTTGTGACTGTTGCCCATTGATGTTTTTCATTCTTCAATGCCACTTGTCCCTTGGTACTGAGCCGATAGTATTTTCGTTTCCGTTTACCCTTAGGTGCATACCAATATGATTCTATAATGCCTTGCTCATTGAGGCGATGCAGAACAGGGTAGAGCATACCCTCTTTCCATTCCAGTTCACCACCTGAAAGTTCTTTGACCTGTTGAATGATTTCATATCCATAGCTCTCTTGTTTGGATAGTATAGAGAGTATGATTGGTTTGGCGGAAGCACCTATAAGGTCTTTGGATATCATGCCAGCCTCGTTAGTTTGGAAAAACAATACCTAGAAGTACTAGGTTAATATACATAGCACTTCTAGGCTTGTCAAGGGATTTTTATGTGTTTTGATATTATATTTTTTGTGTATTTGTGCAAGGAATTTTTTTTTGAAACAATTGTACGATAAAAGCGTACGATTTAAATGTACATAAACAGTCGACTGTACCAAGGAGAGATAATGAAGAAGTTAACAATGAATGAACAGATTTTTTTGATTGCCATCTGGCATCTGGAGGATGGGGCATATGGAGTGAAGATTAGGGAAAAGATAATTGATGTAACCGAACAGGATATGATGTTCGGGACTATTTATAATACCCTGGACAAGTTGGTAAAGAAGGGGTATGTAGTTACGCGAAAGAGCGGGGCAGCCACAGAGGAGCGTGGTGGTTATAAAAAAGTTTTTTATACACTGACTCCTGAAGGAAGAGAGGCACTTCGAAAGGCCAGGGAACTTCAGGACACACTCTGGGCCAATATCCCCTCGGGTGTTTTTTAATAGAGAGTATTATGAAAGATAATAAAAAACACAGACCGCCAGTAATGGCCCGATGGCTGCTTCATCGCATGGCGGCATATCAACAACAGTATCTCATCATCGGTGATCTGGATGAAGTCTTTCATTCATTCCGGATCAGTCATGGACTATTCAAGGCGCGCCAGTGGTACTGGCGGCAAACCTTGGGCTGTGTACCGGGATATGGATTTAATGCAATACTCTGGAGGATTAGTATGTTTAAAAATTATATCAAATCTGCTGTGCGGAATTTATACAAGAACCGGCTCTTTGCCACTATTAGTCTGGTGGGGCTGACTTTGGCCATTGGATGCTTTGCTGTTACATTTGTCTTCATCGACACCATGAACAACATTGATTCCTATCATGACAACGCCGATTGTATTTACTATGCCAATATAATGATTGAAAGGGATGGAGACACCCAGCTTTGGGGGCCTACGCCTGACCCACTGGGACCTGCCATGATTCAGGACATACCGCAGGTTGATTTCAGCACGCGAATCAGAAATAGAACCGGCAAGGTGCTGGCAGGCGGTAAAGAATTCAATGAACACTTAGCGTTTGCTGATCCCGATTATCTCAATATCTTCAAATTTGAAATGATTGATGGCGATAAATCAGAATTCGGTGCCCCCAATACGATACTAATCAATCAGGAAGTGGCCCGGAAATTTTTTCCATCTAAGAATCCAGTGGGCGAATCAATGATTCTCAGGAATACCAATGGATTTGAAGATGAGTTCACTGTTGGCGGTGTCATGGAACAAGCACCAAAGGGGGCAAGCATACAGTTTGGTGTCCTGATTGCTTATCAACGTATTGAGGACTGGGAAGGCAAGGACCTTGAAGATTGGTCCAGTTGGACACATACTTTTATCAAGGTAGCCAATCCGGCTGATATTGATCTGATCAAGATCCAGTTACAACCCTACGTTGAGCTTCAAAATGCAGCGTCCGAAGATTGGAAGATTCAACGTATTGTTTTTGAGGAAATGAAGAATATTGTTGCTAAAAGTGGCAACCTGCGAAACAGTATCAACAATGGTCCGGTTGCCAGTTCTAAAATTGCCATGTTCTTTTTTGGCTTCTCCCTGGTGCTCATGGCTTGTTTGAACTATGTGAACATTGGTATTGTCACATCAACACGGCGGCTTAAGGAAATTGGCATTCGTAAAGTACTGGGCAGCAACCGTGCCCGGCTGATCACTCAATTTATCAGTGAGAATATACTACTTTGTTTGATTGGGCTGGTATTGGGTGGATTGCTGGCTGGTCAATTTTTGATCCCTGCATTTAACCGCATGTTTGGGGCACCATTAAAGTTGGATTTGCTTCACAACATAAGGCTGTGGGGCTTTTTTGCCGGAACACTCTTTGTCACTGCCTTTGTCTCTGGTGGCTATCCGGCTATTTTTGTTTCTAAATTTGGCCCTGCAGATATCCTCCGAAAGAATGAACGTGTGGGGGGCGGCAGCAAGCTGACCCGTTTTTTTCTGGGCATGCAGATTTTTTTAGCGTTTATGATGCTCACAGCAGGCATTGTCTTTGTTCAGAATTCGCGGTTTCATAAAAGGATGGACTGGGGTTACAATCAGGACGCAGTGTTGACTGTTCCCATCGTAAATCAGGCTCTGTATGAGCCTTACTTGAATGCTGTCAGACAGCATTCTGATATAGTTGAATTGTCCGATTCATTCGATCATGTGGCTACAAGGAATAATGTTGATGTCGTTGAATATGAAGGCAAGACCATTGAAGTGGACCGTTTGGCTGTGGGCTACAATTACTTAAACACCCTTCAGCTCAGGCTGAAAAAGGGGCGTAATTTTAATTTGGCCAACTCTACTGATCAAGATCAGGCTGTCATTGTCACAGAACATACGGTTAAGCGTTTACAATTGGAACAGCCACTGGGAACACGCCTTACAATTGGTGCGAATGATTTCTTTATAATCGGAGTGGTTGAGAATTTTTTCAATACCGTGTTTCAAGAACCTATGAAGCCATTGCTATTCAGGATGTCTTCGCCCGATAATATTCGATATTTATCTGTTCAGGTAAAAACAGGCACTGAAAATAGCAGCTTTGATTTTCTTAAGAATACGTGGGATGAGATGAACCATGAACAGGCCTTTAGAGGATTTTATCAGAATCGGGTTTGGGATTGGTATTTTAAAGATGCCAAAGGCGTTAATGAGCTGTCGCTGTTTGTGGGCTTCTCTGCGCTACTCATTGCATGCATGGGCCTATTCGGTATGATTTCCATCAACATTCTTAAGCGCATCAAAGAGGTAAGTATTCGTAAAGTATTGGGAGCTACTCCAAGGCAAATTGTGCAGATGCTGAACCGTGATTTGTTAATACTTGTAGGCATTTCATTGGCACTTGCTATCCCCTGTAGTTTTTTACTGATGCGAACCTATCTGGCTTCGGCATTTCAGGGTACCCATGTACCATTAACTGCTGTTCCATTTGCTCTGTCAGGATCTATTCTGATCATGACCATTTTGTTGACTGTAGGATCTCAGCTTATCAAAGCTGCCCGGACCAATGTGGTCAATAATTTGAAGGTTGAATAGACATAAAGAAAAACATGATTTACAATTAAGACTCCTTCGGGAGTTTTTTTTGAAACATTTTGTCGGTAGTACCGATATAATATTATATCAGTAATGCCGATTTAATTTTAAGTAAAGCAATTATATGTTAGTTTAATTTTCTAATTGATGCATGATGAATCGGCTGCAGATCTATTTTATTCTGAAACGGAGAGAGATATGAAAAACTGGATTCACAGCAAATGGCTTGACCGGATGGCGATTTTTCTTTTGAATCGACTTAGTCATTCTAATATGAATGAAGGTTTTGGTGGCGATGTTGAAGAAGAATTTGAGTCACTCTTACATAAGTGGGGAAGCAGACGGGCTCGTCGTTGGTTATGGTACCATACTTTTATGGCTATTCCAAAATCAATCAAGCAGACCCTTATGTGGGCAAGTACCATGATGTTCAGTTATTTCAAGATTGCTGTTCGTAATCTACAGCGCCATCGTTCTTTTTCCTTCATCAATATCATCGGGATGACGCTCAGTCTGGCCACCACATTGCTGATTATCCAGTTGCTGAACACCTTTTTGAGTTATGATGAATTTCATGAACACAAAGACAAGCTGTACCAAATACACACAACGCGCATCACTCCCGAACGTCGTTATGAAACGGCTGCCGCACCTATGCCGCTGGCTCAGGAAATTGCTGCTGAATGCCCGGGCATTGAGAAAATAGTGCGTGTAAAAAGGGGGCTGCATGTTCTGGCAAGCTCTAATGATAAAGTGCTCAACATACGCTTTAAATTTGCCGATCCTGATTTCTTCAATATCTTCACTTATCCTCTTCAATGGGGTGATAAACATACAGCATTAGAGCAGCCCAATTCCATAGTTCTAACCCATGAAGTGGCACAGAAGTTCTATCACAATGAAAATCCAATTGGTCAATCATTTCATCTAACAGATGTGGGTGATTTTATTGTTACCGGAGTAATGGAAGACCACAGTCATCGCAAATCCAGTCTGCGTATCAATCCATTGATCTCCATGAATGCACTGGCAGGGTTGGAGCGTTTAGGTAAAATGGAGGCCAGCATCTCGGACTGGCAACATCTTGCCTATCAATATCTTTATGTCACATTGAATGATCCTCAGCAGGTGGAGCAAGTGGCGACTTTCCTGCGGAGCAGTTCAGATCGTCATTCCAGAGAAGGAGAAGATCAATATCGGTTTGAGATTCAGAAAGTGACTGAATTGCTCCCTGGTCCGGAACTCTATTATGGTGAGGCAAGTGTGCCACCTATCGTGATCACTGTGTTATGTGTTGTTGGAGCTTTAATTATGGTTACTGCTGGTTTTAACTACAGTAACCTTTCTTTGGCCCGCATACTCTCCCGTGCCAGAGAAGTTGGCATCCGCAAAGTAGTGGGGGCAAAACGCACACAGCTCTATGCACAGTTTACCAGTGAGGCTGTAACCATTACTTTAATCTCTTTGATGTTCGCTTATGCTATATACCGGATCATATTGATTCCACTGTACTTGAGCATGTTTGATGAAATTGCCGTTCTCTTTGAATTTAAGGATGACCTGAAAATATTGTTGTTTTTCGTTCTATTTAGCCTTGCAACCGGTGTGGTGGCAGGCTTCCTGCCATCACTTTATATCACCAAGTTTAGGACCATTGAGGTCTTAAAGAATCTCAAAGGGTTTAAAGGCGGAATGCGAGTGATGTTAAGGAAGGTGATGATTGTGGCTCAGTTTTCATTGACCCTGGTTTTCATCGTGGCAACCATGGCAGCCATCAGTCAAGCCAGGCAGTCGCGAAAAATGGATCTGGGATACAATATTGATAATGTGCTTACCATGCACCTCCAGGGCATTGAGCCTAGTCAATTCATACAAAAAATTGAAGGCCATCATAGCATAGTCGAAGTAGCCGCTTCATCGAGCCTTCCCGGTATTAGCACCACTGGTAGAACCTGGCTCAAGCGGGCCAATGCCAATGACTCAGTACAAGTGGAATATCTATATTCAGATGCCAATTTTATCTCTACAATGCAGTTTCAACTCATGGCTGGTGACATAACTGCCACACAAAGAGTGGCGAATGGAGACCGACAAGTCTATGTCAGTGAAGAAGCTGCCAGGCGTTTTGGCTTTCCTTCTGCCTTGGATGCTGTAGGGTCCTTTGTACAAACGAGCCAAGGTGACAATTTGCTTATTGCCGGTGTCGTTAAAGACTATCTACATGGTTCAGTAACAGATGAGCAATATCCATCGGCCATGATTATTCAACCTGACCGTTGCGTCCGAATAGAAGTACGAGTGGCTGAACAGGCAGAAAAAGAGGTCTTAGCCTTTCTCCGGCAGCAGTGGTTGGCAACAGAGTCTGCAGAGCCATTCCATTGTCCAACATATCAGGAGCGGTTTGAAGAGTCACTCATGGGTGTCGATGTGATTATGAAATTATTGATATTTGTTGCCTCCATGGCCATTGTGGTTTGCGTATTGGGAATGATAGGCATTGCTGATTACAGTGCCAAAACCAGATTAAAGGAGATTGGTATCCGGAAGGTTTTGGGTGCCGGTGAGTGGACCATACTAAAAATATTGTCAGGCAAGTTCTTGGGGTTGATCTTTATGGCCGGTGTGCTGGCAGCTCCTTTGGCATTGGTGACTGGACGTTATGTACTGAGTATCTGGACGAATAGTGTGGATGTCAGTTGGTTGCTAGTTCTTCTGGGATTTGGTGCCATGAGTCTTTTGGGATTGATCGCCGTGGTTTCGCAAACCTTAAAGGCGGCCAGGGCTAACCCAGTTGAATCACTAAAATATGAATGATTTTTATCCAAGTACAGATCATTGTTTTAATACAAAACTGAGATATTCGCACTGAAGAAGGGATAAGGTAGAATGAAAGAATTGACAAAATTAGAAGAAGTTGTGATGATTGCAATATGGAGATTGGGTGACATGGCATATGGAGTTGAAATTAAAAAGCAGGTATATGAGATCCTCGGTAAAGAGTATTTCTATAATACTCTTTACACAACATTTGATCAGTTGATAAGAAAAGGATTTATAAATAAAAATTTTGGCGAACCCTCTTCTGTGCGAGGAGGGAAACGCAAAGTTTTCTTTAGGATGACAGAGATGGGTGAATTGGCATTGGAAGAGGCTTTTGAAAGACAGAGTCGTGTCTGGGGCAGTATTACCCTTGATGGTCTGCAACGTGGAGAATTATAATGAGTAGGATCAACTTTTGTTTATTAAAGGTCCCATCGGGACCTTTTCTGGAAACATTAATCCTGAATTTCAGGTATTAATTGATATCAGCAGTTCTGATTTAGTTTAAAATACTTTGATATCCATGTTCCTTAATATTGATTAAAGGATGCGTTTATGGCTCTTCGTAAAACACAAGGACGTGTAAATATTGCATTAAAAATGCTTCGATTGTTCTATTCATCAAATATGGAGGAAGGGTATTCCGGAGATATAGAAGAAGAGTTTGAAGAGATCATAAAAATTCATGGGCAAAATAAAGCTTCTCTCTGGTTATGGCGACATGCACTGGTTGAAGTTCCTAAATGGATGGTGTCTGAACTTATGAAAGGAATGACTATGATAATGCAATATTTAAAAACAGCCCAACGGATTATGCAAAGACATAAACTTAATACATTGATTAATATTTTTGGTCTTGCTCTTGGCGTATCCACTTGTCTTGCAATTCTACTTTTTGTTAACTATGAGCTCTCCTATGACAAATTTCACAGTAACAATAGCTCGATAAGTAGAATCACAATGAGCGGCACATTGGCAGGAAATGCATATGCCAGTGCTCGTATTCCTGCTCCGGCAGCACCTATACTTACGCAAACATTCCCGGAAATTGTAGAGACAGTACGGCTAATACCTGATAATCTCAACCTTTTCAGGTATAAGGATCAGGCATTCAATGAACCACTGTTCTTTTTTACTGAGCCTTCTTTCTTTAAAATCTTTTCCTTTCCATTGATAGAAGGCAATACCGAGGAAGCCCTGGCTGTACCTAATTCAATTGTAATTGATGAGGATCTGGCAAGCAGACTTTTTGGCAGTGAAGAGGCACTTGGTAAGATTATTTCCTTTAATGATATGATGGATCTAACTGTTACAGGAATTATACAGAATGCACCCCGGAATTCTCATTTGGATTATCATATGCTTATTTCTCTTTCAACACTTAAGGAGTATTGGCCTTTTGCATTGAATTCCAGAGAGTGGCCGGCTGCCTACACTTATATTCAACAAAGAGATGGTGTGGATCAAATTCAACTTTTGAATAAAATACGACCATTCTTTAAGGAGTATTTAAATGATATTGCAGCGGCTGAAGAAGGAGAACTGTATGGAAATGTACAGTCGCTTTCAGATATTCATCTCAGATCGCACCTTCAGAATGAGTGGAAGAGTCCGGGGAATATCCGTTATGTACTTACATTTCTTGGTGTTGGGATATTAATAATGACTATTGCCTGTTTGAATTATATTAATATAACTACAGCACGGGCCAATGTAAGAGTCCGGGAAATTGGTATTCGCAAAACTATGGGCGCATCTAAATATCAGGTCATGCTACAGCTAGTTGGAGAGTCATTGTTATCAGGATTAGCCTCAATGCTTGTTGCCGGTCTGTTAATGATAGTTTTTAGCCCAATGTTAAGATCAATAATGGGGCCCGGTTATTCAATTCAATCGTGCCTGAATAGTACATTTCTTTTTCAGGTTACAGGGATAGGTATTTTTGTAAGCATATTTGCCGGATTATTACCTGCTATACAGTTATCAAGATATCAGCCCCATCAGAGCATTAAAGGAATTACAGCTGGTATAAAAACCAAATCAAAAAGACGTATGGCACTTGTGACATTTCAATTTACCGTATTGGTTGGATTAATTATTATGACATTAGGTATTGTGCAACAGGTCAGTTTTATGCAGAATCAACCTTTGGGATTTAAAAAAGAACAGTTACTGGCCATACGGATGATCAATGACCATGGTGATGAAGGTAATACACTGCTTAGATTTAATACATTGAAACAAGAGATGCTGAATCTTCAGCATGTGCATAGTGCTACATTAAGTTCGCATGTGCCGGGAACCCGTTACTATGAAGGCCAGTTTGCACCAGAAGGTGAAAGCCGTCATACCGTCATGACAATGGAGACATATCAAGTAGGTGAAGATTTTCTTAGCACTTATCAGATCACTCTGTTACAAGGGCGTGATTTTTCCAGTGAGTTTTCTGGTGATACACAATCAATACTCATTAATGAAGCAGCATCAGAACAATTTGCATGGGAGAATCCTATTGGGAAACGCGTGACCTATACATCGCATGGCGAGTCAGGGGAATATCGTGTAGCTGGCGTTTTTCACAATTTCCATAGCCAGTCACTTCATCATGCTGTCAAGCCCATGGTTCTTTTCAAGTCTTCTCATTGTCATTATTTAACATTATATCTGGACAGGAAGGATCTTCGTAATACGCTTTTACAAATTTCTGAGGTTTGGAAAAGTATAGAATCTGATAATCCTTTTGATCATTTTTTCCTGGATGACCAATTTAATCAATTTTATCAATTTGAATCATTGATGGGAAGTATCATTCAATGTTTTACAATTGTTGGCATTTGTATTGGTTGTCTGGGACTAATTGGACTGATTGCCTTTACAACTGAAAGACGCACAAAAGAAGTGGGTATACGTAAAAGTATTGGCGCGTCATCTTCCTCTATTGTTATGTTGTTCCTTGAAGAGTTCGGAGTAATGTTAATTGTTGCCAATGTTCTTGCCTGGCCATTGGGGTATTTTTCATTGAAAATGTGGTTGACAAATTTTGCTTATAAAACGGAAATCAACCTGGTTATATTTGTGTTGGCAAGTATTACTACAGCACTGGTGGGTATGCTGACAATTGCTTACTGGGTACTCCGGGCTGCACGGGCCAACCCTGTAGAGGCATTGAAGTACGAATAAGTATGTGTTTAACAATTACGATTTTCAAAACATAAGTTCCCATGTACAGAGGATACAAACCAGGACATAAAGGAAGAACAGGGGCCGGCTATCGAAGCTCCTGACCTTTTAAAACTTTGTTTTTGCTCAAATCGTCTTTAAGCTGTATATTGAGTTATAAATTTTCTTTTATCAAACAGGAGTTAGATTTATGAAAAGAATGCCTAATGTTCTCCGTTTCCTGTGTGTGTTGCTATTTGCTTTAACATCCTTTGGCCTATTTGCCCAGGATGCACCCAAATTAACATTGGAAACAATGAATGACCCCAGCCTTTTTCAGTCCTTTGGTGTACCTCGAACCTGGTGGCTTGATGATGGTTCAGCATTAATATTCGATATGAGTAAACCTTTTCCTGAAATGGCCATGGAACATCTTGATCCAAAAACCAGCAATCGTACAGTATGGTTTGATAAAGATGCTGCCATGGTTTCATTCAATAATTTGTTTGAAGAAGGCAAAGCACCGCGTATATTTTTAATGCCCCAGTCAATTACAGGATCAGGAGAGTTTGGTCTATTTCTGGTACTGGGCGATATCTTTGTATTGAACATGAAAAGCTCAACATTCAAACGTATCACTCAAACCCCGGAAGATGAAAACGCAGTTCGTTTTTCTCCTGACGGCCGCAAGATTGCGTATGTGCGTGAGAATAATTTGTATGCCTACTGCTTTAATCATGAGAAAGAAATCCGTTTAACAACAGATGGTAGTGATGTTGTATTGAATGGAACTCTTAGCTGGGTCTATTGGGAAGAGATGTTTGGTCGTCAAGATAACGGCTTTTGGTGGTCAGGTGATTCAAAGGCAATAGCATACCTTCAGACAGATGAATCTCAGGTCAGTATTCAGCATATAGCTGATTTTGAGCCCTATACTCCAACGGTTCAAAAGCAGCGATACCCTAAAGTAGGAGAAGTCAATCCCTCAGTAAAAGTTGGTATTGTTGAACTTAATACACAGAAAACAACGTGGGCTGACCTGGCTGATTATGAATATATTGCCCGTATAAAATGGCTGCCTGATAACAAGCAGGTCAGTATCCGCACCCTGAACCGGATGCAAACCGAGATTGATCTATATTTCACAGACCGTGAAACAGGTGTGTCCAGACATATTTTAAAGGATACCAATGAAGCATGGGTCAATAGAACAGATGATCTGTATTTCCTTGATAATGGTAAGCACTTCATAATGGCATCAGAGAGAAGCGGTTATGATCACCTCTATCGTTTTACCATGGATGGAAAATTGGTCAATCAAATTACAACGGGTAATTGGGCAATTCGTTCAAGTGGTGGCCCTTATTGGCTGCGCAGTGCAGTAAAGGCCATTGATCAGAAGAAAGGCTGGATCTACTTTACAGCACATAAGGAATCTGCACTTGAAAAGCATTTATATCGCATCAAATTAGATGGCAAAAAGCTGCAGCATCTCTCAAATGGACGTGGGACACATGCCATTACCATGAGTGCAGATGCCAAATATTATTTTGACACATATTCCAATATCTCCACACCTCCTTCATATACTATGCATAAAGCTGACGGGAAAGTTAAATTGGTTCTAAAAGAATCTACATTGGGTGGATTTGAAAAATATAATGCTCAATTTGCAGAACTGGTACATATACCCGCTCGTGATGGCTTCCCATTACCGGTCTCTATAACCCGCCCGGCTGATTTTGACTCTACCAAGGTCTATCCTGTTGTGGTTAATGTCTATGGCGGCCCCTCAGCTCCAATGGTTGCTGATGCCTGGCAACGTGGTGCTATCTGGGAAAACGTACTACTTAATGCTGGATATATCTGCATGAAGATTGATAACCGTGCAGCCAGTGCAGTGAGCAAGAACCTGGAAAACCTTATGTTGCATAATACACCAGGTAGTACGGAGCTAGATGATCTTGTGGATGCAGTCAAGTATCTCAAGCAACGCCCATGGCTTGATAATGAACGTTGGGGAATCTACGGCTGGTCAGGCGGTGGTACTAATACAATTTTAGGCATGTGCCGGTCCAAAGAGTTTAAAGCCGGTATTGCTGGCGGATCCATGATAGATTATCGTTTCTACGATACTATCTGGGGTGAGACCATGATGAAGACAGAAGCAGTGGATAGCCTTGCTTTTGAGAGATGTTCATTGTTGAATTATGCAAAAGATCTCCATGGGAAATTGATGCTGGTTCACGGCTCTCATGATGATAATGTACATATTCAGCAGGTTTGGCAATTTGTAGACAAGCTAATTGAAGCTGATAAGCTATTTGAATTAATGGTATATCCGGGACGTGGACATGGTGTGAGAGATCGCGCAGGGCGGCGTCATTATAATCATCTAATGCTTGATTTCTGGAATAGAAATTTAAAATAGTAATAACAGATGTATTAAGGAAGAAAAAGGGAGGGACAGCTATTGGCTGTTCCTCTTTTTTTGGTTCTTCCGGGTATTCTATAGATTAATAACCTAACGAGGCTGTCGAAAAAGGTCAG